>JBKPDN010000001.1:0-5389 GCA_046727875.1 Actinomycetota bacterium
ACCGAGTTCCAGGGCAAGGAACCGCGCTTCGGCCTCGACGACCCGCCGTACGACCAGCTCGATCGCGAGTGGTCCGTGGCGTTCGAGAAGCTCCGCGGCGACGAGTCGCCGGCGGGCGCGGAACCGGTCGCACAGGTGATCGCCGATGCCGTCGAGGGCACCGAGGACAAGCTGCGGTGGCCCGTCGGTGCCGATGCCGACATGGTGCTGGCGGCGCGCAACTCGATGGACGACGCGACGTTCGAGGCGACCATGCGGCAGGTTCTCGAGCTGACCTGGTAGCGCGAACCGGCGTCGGCGCCTGGTCGTTACGCTGGGCGCGAAATGACGACCGATACCGAGATCCCGGCCCGCGCACTGGCCGTCTACGCGCATCCCGACGACCCCGAGATCTCGGCCGGCGGCACCCTTGCGGGGTGGGCCGAAGCCGGCGCCGACGTGTGGGTGCTGATCACGACGCGGGGCGACAAGGGGACCCAGGACCCCGACGCCGACCTCGCCAAGCTCGCGCGCCTCCGCGTCGAGGAGACGGCGAAGGCCGCGGCTCTGCTGGGCTTCACCGGGCACTTCCACCTCGGCTACCACGACGGCGAGCTCCCCGACGACCAGGCGCTCCGCGCTGCCGTCACCCGGTACGTCCGCGAGCTGCGCCCCCAGGTCGTGCTGTGCCCCGATCCGACAGCGGTGTTCTTCGGCGACCGGTACTTCAACCACCACGACCACCGCATCACCGGCTGGGCGACGCTCGACGCAGTCGCGCCGGCGGCGGGAAACCCGCACTACTTCGCCGACCACCTCGCCGAGGGCTTGGACGTGCACCACGTCCAGTCCGTGTACCTCTCGGGGACTCTCGAGCCGAACTGTTGGGTCGATATCAGCGACACGCTCGAGCGCAAGATCGACGCCTTGTTCTGTCACGCCAGCCAGCTCACCGAGACGGGCGAGTGGTTCCGGCAGTTCCTTCGGGACCGGGCCGAGGAAGCCGGGCGCGAAGCCGGCGTCGCCTACGCGGAGGGCTTCCGCCGCCTCAGCTTCGGCGGCTAAGAGGACCTACCGCGCGCGCTTGCCGCCGCGCTGCCACTCGGCCATCGCCCGCAGCACGAGCACGGCCACGATGCCGACGCCGCCCGCGCCGATGACCGCCCCGACTACGAGCCCGACGAGCACCGCCGGCCCGCAGTCGCCGGTGCAGCCCACGTCGACGAGGCCGTAGCCGATGATCCCGCCGAACGCGCCCGCGAGCACCACGCTCAGGAACGCGAGCACGTACGCGCCGCGCGACGGCAGTCCGGCCGGGACGAGTGCATCGCCCGAATCAGCGGACTCGCCTGCATCGTCGCCTGTCGGCGGGTCGCCCATAACTCTCCAATTCGCCGTCGCAAGCTCCGGCTTTGCGGCGCCGGTCGGCAAAGCCGCCGTCGCCGCGCATCGGGCGGGATGGTACGGCGGGCGGCGGCTCGGGAACCATGCGCGTGCCACACTGAAGCCATGGCCGAGACCATGCGGGAGTGGGTCGTCGGCGGCGCACTCGTCGAGTCGGACGGTCGCTTGCTCCTCGTGCGCAACCTGCGGCGAGGCGGTCACGAGGACTGGAGCACACCGGGCGGCGTGATCGACTCCGAGGACCGCTCCGTGCTCGCCGGCCTCACGCGTGAGGTCGAAGAGGAGACCGGCCTGCGCGTCACGAGATGGGAGGGGCCCCTGTACGAGGTCGAGGCCGTCGCGCCCGACCTGGGCTGGATCATGCGGTGCGAGGTGCACCGCGCCATCGATTACGAGGGTGAGGTGCAGGTGGCGGACCCCGACGGGATCGTCGTCGAGGCCGCGTTCGTGGCCACCGCCGATGCGGGCGAGATGCTCGAACGTTGCCACCCGTGGGTCGGTGAGCCGATCGCCGACTGGCTCGCCGGGCCGTGGGGGCCCGAGAGCGTTCGCCGCTATTGCTACGAGGTTCGCGGCACGGCACGCGCCGCGCTCGAGGTGACGCGCACCGACCGCCATGGTGGCGTCCGCGACTGAGCCCACCATCCTCCACGTTGATCTCGACGCGTTTTACGCGTCGGTCGAGCAGCGCGCGGACCCGAGCCTCCGCGGCCGGCCGGTCGTCGTCGGCGGGCTGGGTCGGCGCGGGGTCGTCGCCGCCGCGAGCTACGAAGCGCGCCGGTTCGGGATCCACTCGGCCATGCCGATGGGCCGCGCCCGGCGGGCGTGCCCCGACGCGGTGTTCCTCGCGCCGCGCTTCGACGCGTACGGCGACGCGAGCCGCGCCGTCATGGCGATCCTGCGCGACGTCACGCCGCTCGTCGAGCCGATCGCGCTCGACGAGGCGTTCCTCGACGTCGCCGGCGCGCGTCGACTGCACGGAGCCGGCCCCGAGATCGCGGTCGCGCTCCGGCGGCGCATCACTTCCGAGACGGGGCTGACCGCGTCGGTCGGCGTGGCGACCACCAAGCACGTCGCCAAGCTCGCCAGCGAACAGGCCAAGCCCGATGGCATCGTCGTCGTCGAAGCGGGGAACGAGCTGGCGTTCCTGCATCCGCTGGACGTGAGTCGCCTGTGGGGTGTCGGCCCGGCCACGCGCCGCCGACTCGAGCAGCTCGGCGTCCGCACGATCGGCGATCTCGCCGCCGTCCCGGAGGACACGCTTGTGCACGCCGTGGGCGACGCGCACGGACGGCACCTGCACGCGCTGGCGTGGAACCGTGACGAACGCGGTGTCCAGCCGCATCGGGTGACGAAGTCCGTCGGGCACGAGGAGACGTTCGCGACCGACATCTCGGATCGTGAGGCGCTACAGCGCGAGGTGCTCCGCATGTCCGAGCGCGTCGCCGAGCGCATGCGCGACGCGCACCTCGTGGGGCGCACCGTCCAGCTCAAGCTCCGATACGCGAGCTTCCGCACGATCACCAGATCGCGCAAACTGCCCGAGCCGACCGATCTCGGGGGCGAGATCGCCTCCGTCGCTCGCAAGCTCCTCGACGCCGTCGAGATACAAGACGGGTTCCGGCTGCTCGGCGTGTCCATGCAGCAGCTCGAGGAGCTCGAGGACACGGGCGCACAAGGGCGGCTCCCGCTGGATACCGACGCCGACGGTCGCGAAGACCCCCGGCGCGACGTCCGGAGCCGTCAACGCGCGGTGGAGCAGTCGAAGGATGCCGTCCGACGTCGCTTCGGTCCGGGCGCGGTCGGTCCGGCGGTGCTCGTGGACCCGGCCGACTTCGCCCCCGAGCACGGGGCGGAGCCCGGGTGATCCGCATCGGGATCGTCGGGTGCGGGCACATCGGCACCGTGCACTCGTTCGCGCTCCGTCAGCTCGGCGACGCAGGCCTGATCGACGCGACCGTCGTCGCGGCGTACGACACCGACGGCGACCGCGCGTCCGAGCTCGCCCGTCATCACGACGCCCGACCATGCCTGCGGCTCGACGAGCTCGTCGCGGACGTCGACGTGGTCTGGGTGTGCACCTGGACGGCGGCGCACCTCGAGGCCGTGCTGGCCGCGTGCGAGCAATCGCGCGCCATCTTCTGCGAGAAGCCGCTGGCGCCCAGCCTCGTCGAGGCCGAGCGTCTGGGCCGTGCGCTCGCCCGCGTGCCGCACCAGGTCGGCCTCGTGCTCCGGCACGCACCCGTGTTCCGGGCGGCCGCAGACATCGTGGCGTCCGGGCGCTACGGCCGCCCGCTGACAACAGTGCTGCGCGACGACCAGTACTTCCCGATCCAAGGTCTGTACGCGTCCGCGTGGCGCGCCGACGTCGCCAAGGCCGGAGGCGGCACCCTGCTCGAGCACTCGATCCACGACGTCGACGTGCTGCGGTGGATCCTCACCACGCCCCTCGGCGAGCCACGCGACGTCAGCGCGCGCACGGCCTCGTTGTTCGGGCACCACGGCATCGACGACGCCACGACCCTGGCGTTCGGCTTCGAGGACGGCTCGACGGCGACGATCGTGAGCGTGTGGCACCAGATCCTGAGCCGCGGGTCGCGGCGTCGGCTCGAGGTGTTCTGTGAGGAGGCGATGCTGTGGACCGAGGACGACTACCTCGGGCCGCTGCACGTCGAGACGAGTGCCGGTGAGGAGCTCGTCGAGGCCGGGCCGCCGGCGTGGATCGATCGGTTCACGGCGCCCGAGGTGCTCGCCAAGCCGCTGGCGCAGTACGCCGAGCCGAGCAAGGCGTTCCTCGACGCGCTGGCTCGCGACGGCGCCGAGGCTCGCGGGCATCCGGACGTCGAGGTCGCGCTCGAGGCCCATCGCATCGTCGACAGGGCGTACCAGTCCGCGGCCTCGGGCGGTCGTCCGGTGCCGCTGTGATGCCTGCCGCCGTGATCCATTCCGTCGTCGTCGGGAACGCAGGCGCGTTGAGGGGGGTTGGACCGCGCGCGACAATGATGTTGCCCCGCATCTGGGCGGAGCACAGGGTGTAGAGGCGACGGCATGCCCCTCTCGGAAGACGAGCAGCGGATCCTCAAGGAGATCGAGGCCAACCTCACCGAGACCGACCCCCGGCTGGTCCAAGAGGTCTCCGAAACGACGCTGTACCGCCATTCCGCCCGGGCGATCAAGTGGGCCGTCGTCGGGCTCGTCGCCGGCCTCGCGCTGCTGGTGCTCACGTTCACCCAGGTGCTGCTGCTCGGCGTGGTCGGCTTCCTGATCATGCTGGCGTGCGCACTCGTCATCGAGCGGAACGTGCGGAAGCTCGGCAAGGCAGGGCTCGAGAACCTCACGAGCTCGATGCGGACCGGCGCGCTCAAGAACGTGTTCGGCAACGCCGGCCGCCGCTGGCGTGAGCGCTGGCGTCGCGACGACCAGTCCTGACCGCCGGACGCCGTGGGGTTCACGGCGGCACAAGCCGCCCGGCTGACCGACTGCACGCTCTCCCAGCTCAGCTCGTGGGAGCGGATCGGGCTCATCGTGCCGCTGCCCGGCGGCTCGCACCGGTACACGTTCCGGGACCTCGTGGCCCTGCGCGTCGTGGCCTCGCTCCTGGAGTCGGGCCTCAGCCTCGCCCGGATCCGTCGCGCCCTCGGGTATCTCGTCGAATCCGGTGAGGACGTGGCGGCGCTGTCCATCGTCACCGACGGCGAGTCAGTGTGGGCGTGCCGGACCGACGGTCAGGTCCTCGACGCCCTCCGGCGCGGGCAACTGGCCCTGTTCCTGGCGGTCGACCGCGTCACCGCCGAAGTCGAAGCGGACGTTCGTGCGTTCAACGCCGAGCGCCAGGCGTTCGTGAACGGGCTGCGCGAGTCGGAATCGGGTGGTGCCCCGGCCGCGCCTACCGGCGAAGCGGTGTCGGGTCGAGGCGGCGACGCCACCGCTCCCGGACACCGGCGTCCGCCCGCAACGCCGAGGTAACCGACTTCGCGTCGCGCCACGCCTGGCGGGCCAGCTCCGG
>JBKPDN010000002.1:0-6500 GCA_046727875.1 Actinomycetota bacterium
GGCGATCTCCTCTGTGGTGGTGGCGTCAGGACCGTCCATCCGCACCTCCTCGCGCGGCAGAGAGTGTGGCACGCGCCGTGACCTGGCTCGCCCCCTAGGCTGCGCAGCCGTGTTCATCTCGGTGCTCGTGCGCCGCCTCAAGCCGGGCAAGACGTACGACGACTTCGTCGACGCGTGGTACCCGGACAAGGGCTTCGGGTTCGGCGGTCGCGGCCCGATCCTCGCCCGCAACCTCGAGGACGACCGCGAGATCCTGGCGATCGGGTTCATCGAGCTCGAGCGGGACCAGCTCCCGGCCACTATGGAGCGCATCGCGGCGCAGGAGGCCGTCCGCCACGACCGCATCGACGAGGTCATCGAGTCGACCACCCTGCGGGGCATCTACGAGATCGAGGACGAGTTCGACTTCTCGACCGACGAGACGGTCGCCCGAGGGCGCCCGGCCCGGGGAAGGTAAGTTCGGGGGGTCCGGCGAGAGCCTTTGGACGGAGGGGTGGTCATGGGTATGGTCGGCATGGCCGTGGTGATTGCCGGTGTGGCCTATCTCGTCGGGTCGATCCCGTCCGCCTACATCGTCGGCCGGCTCGTCGCCGGGGTCGACATCCGGGTCTCCGGAGAGGGCAACGTCGGGGCGCGCAACGCCTACCACGTCGTCGGGCGCGGCTGGGGTGTGGCCGTGTGCCTCATCGATGCGGCGAAAGGCGGCGCCGTCGCGGTGGCCCTGCGCGACCGCCCCACCTGGCAGCTGGTGCTCGGTGGGATCGCCGTGATCGCCGGCCACGGGTTCCCGATCTGGCTCGGGTTCGTGGGCGGGAAGGGCGTCGCCACTGCCAGCGGCTTCGGCATCGCCCTGTTCCTTCCCGCCGCCGTCCTCGGCGGCGCGAGCGCCGGTGCCGTGTTCGCGGTGACACGCAGGTTCCTGCCGACGCTCGTCGTCGCGATCGTCGGGACGCTGGCGGCGGCCATGCTCCTCGGTGAGGGCGCCGTCACGCTGGGCATCGTCGTGGCCCTGTTCGCTCTCACCGGCGTCAAGCGGGTGCTCGACGAGCCGCGCATGCGAGAGATCGAGTCGTCGACCGGCTGGGACCGCGCCGCCGGTGGCACGGGGTGACGCACGGACTCCTGCTCGGCCAGGTCCTGACGATCCTGCTGATCGCCCAGGTGGCGTTGGTCGTCTGGAACATCCGCGTCGTGCGCCGGCCGGGGGCGCGGCGGTGGTCCACGGACGCGCCGCTGCTCAGCGTGCTCGTCCCGGCCCGGAACGAGGAAGCGTCGATCGCGACGTGCCTCGAAGCGCTGCTCGCGCAGGATTACCCGAACTTCGAGGTCATCGTCCTCGACGACCGGTCCACCGACTGCACAGCCGAGACGGCGCTGGCCAGGAGCGACCCGCGCGTTCGCCTCGTCCACGGCGCCGAGCTCCCGAACGGGTGGACGGGGAAGAACTGGGCGTGCGCCCAGCTCGCTGCCGAGGCGCGCGGCGAGGTGCTCTGCTTCGTCGACGCCGACACGATCCTGCACCGCGAGACGCTGTCGCGCGCTACGGGCGAGCTCCGCGACGGCGACCTCGGCCTCGTGTCGATGCTGCTGCGCACGGACACGGGCACGGTCGCCGAAGGCGCGCTCATGCCGATGGTGAACTACGCGGTGCTCGCGCTCCTGCCGGCCGCGCTCATCGAGCGACCGGGCTTCCCGCAGGTGGCAGTGGCGCTCGGCCCGTTCGTCATGGTCACGAGGACGGCGTATGTCGCCGCCGGCGGGCACGCCGCCGAGCCCGCGCACATCGTCGACGACATGCGGCTCGCACGGGCCGTGAAGGCCTCGGGGCACGGCGTCGCGCTCCGCAACGGCACCACCCTCGTCCGGACCCGCTGGTACACGGGGTTCCGGGAGATCTGGAACGGCTTCTCCAAGAACGCTTACGGCGGTCTCGACTATCGCCCGGGGATCGCGCTCCTCGCGCTGCTCGTCGTCGCGCCGGCGTTGCTCTTCCCGTTCCTGCGCCTCGGCGCCGCGCTCACGACGGGAGGCGCGCTCGCGCTGCCCGCCATGCAGGTCGGTCTCATCCTCTCGGCGCGGGCCATCACGTCCCGCGTCGGTCGCGACCCGCTGTGGTCCGTCCCGCTGCACCCCGTCGCGGTCGCGGTGTGGGCCGGCACGCTGGCCCGGTCGATGTCGCTCGCCCGCAGCGGGCGCGAGATCGAATGGAAGGGCCGCACGTACGCGACCCGGCCGCCAGCGATCGGTTCCGAGTCGTAGCTATTCGATGATGCCGGTCGGCCTGGGGATGCCGGCGGCATCGAGCGCGCCGTAATACATGTCGAGCGCCATCTGCGCGTCGGTGTAGCCGAAGTAGTTGCCGTCGTCGTCGTAGAGGATGAGGCCGCCCTCGATGACGAAGAAGACCTCGACGGGCTCTTCGCTGTCGGGCATGGCCTCGAGCGTGTGCGTGGACCCGGCCTGCTCGAACACGAACGAGCCCGGCGACGCCACGAAGTCGTACTCGAGGTAATGCCAGCGGCCCTTCAGCGTGTACGCGTGGACGGCGCCGTCGTGGTGGTGGGTCGGGATGCGCTTCCCGGGAGCAAACCGGTTGATGATCACCCACGTGCCGGTCTCGCGCGAGACGCGCAGCATCTTGGCCTCGACGCCCTCGTCCCAGACGGCCCACGGGATGTCGTCCGTGTTCAGGTGGGCGGAGATTGCGTCGGGGGCGACGGTGGTCATGGGGTCTCCTTGACAGGGCGCGGCTGAAACCAGTTCCATTCTTGCCCATGCCGCTTGCACCCGCCGCCCGCACGATGATCGATCAGCTGGAAGCGGGAGGTGGTCCGGCGCTCTGGGAGATGCCCGTCGACGAGGCGCGCGCCCTGAGTGCGGTCATGGGCGCGATGGACGACCCGCCCGACGTCGCCGCGGTGGAGGATCGGGCGATCCGCGGACCGGCCGGCGACATCCCGGTGCGGATCTACACGCCCGACGCGCCCGCGCCGCGTCCGGTCATCGCCTTCTTCCACGGGGGTGGGTTCGTGATCTGCTCGGTCGACACGCACGACGGCCTCGCCCGGCGCCTGGCCAACGCGACCGGTGCGGTCGTCGTCAGCGTGGAGTACCGGCTGGCGCCGGAGGCGCGCTGCCCGGCGGCGGCGGACGACTGCTACGCGGCGACGCAGTGGGCCCACGAGCACGCGGCCGAGCTCGGCGGCGATCCCGACCGGCTGACGGTCGCAGGCGACAGCGCGGGCGGGAACCTCGCCGCCGTCGTGGCGCAGATGGCGCAGGACCGCGGCGCGCCCGACATCGCTGTCCAGGTGCTCGTCTACCCGGTGATCGACGCGGCGTGCGACTCTCCGTCGTACACCGAGAACGCCGAGGGCTACTTTCTCGAAGCTCACGGGATGCGCTGGTTCTGGGAGCACTACCTCGGACCGGACGGTGACGGCACGCATCCACACGCGTCACCGATCCGCGCCGAGGACTTCTCGGGGTTGCCGCCGGCGGTTGTGATCACGGCCGAGTTCGACCCTCTGCGCGACGAGGGCGAGGCGTACGCCGAGGCGCTGGAAGGGGCCGGCGTGCCGGTCGTGCTGCGGCGCTACGACGGGATGATCCACGGCTTCGTGAGCATGCCGATGCTCTTCCCCGAGGCGAACGACGCCGTGGCGCGCATCGCCGACGCGGTGAAAAGCGTGGCCGCACCGCGACGCTGAGCTACGCCTCTGCTACCCTGCCCGGGTTCCCTGGGTGGAGGTTCGTGTGCGCAGGTTGCTGGGTGGCACGATCGCCGTCGGACTCCTCGGCGCAGCCGCCGTGTTTGCCACCGGATCACCGGCGGCGGCGGCACCGCAATCGCAGACGTTTGCTTCCACCGGCGCGCCGCAGACCTTCACCGTGGCCGCCAACGTGTGCCAGATCACGGTCGACGCGTTCGGCGCCCAGGGCGGGAATGGCGGATCGCCTCCAGGCGTGGGCGGGCTCGGGGGACGGGCCACCGCAACGGTCCCCGTCACACCGGGCGAGACCCTTCAGGTCGACGTGGGCGGTCAGGGCGGCAACAACTCAGGCGACGTCGGGGGCACCGGCGGCTTCCCGGACGGCGGCGACGGAGGCAGCAAAGCCTCCGGGGGCGGGGTCGGCGGCGGCGGAGGCGGCGGGTCGTCCGACATCCGTCGCGCCGGAACCCCGCTCGTGGTCGGCGGCGGCGGTGGCGGCGGGGCCGCCGGCACCATCGACTCCGCGGACGCCACGGCCGACGGGGGCGGCGGCGGCGGCGCGACCGGCGCCGATGGCGAATTCGCCGCGCTGGGCGGCAAGGGCGGGACTCAGACCGCGCCCGGCGCCGGCGGAACCGGAAACGTCGGAAACGGCGATCCCGGCACCGGGTCGCAGGGCGGCAACGGCGCCGGGGACGTGAGTCAGGGCGGCGTCAGCGCGGGCGGGGGTGGCGGTGGCGGCCTCTTCGGCGGCGGCGGGGGCGGCCGCGATCAAATCAGTCAGGCCGGTGCCAGAAGTGGGGGCGGCGGCGGAGGCGGCGGCTCGGGCAGCACTCCTGACGGATCCGGCATGCAGACGGGAGTCCGCCCAGGCGATGGCGAGGTCACGATCACCTTCGACCCCGACGCCGGCACGTGCGGATCGGCGGTGCCGCCCGCGGCGGCAGAGCCGGTCGTGGCCGCGCCGCGGTTCACGGGCTGATCCGGCGGTCGCGCTGATCGCAGGTGCAAATCCGTCCCGCGTGTGAGGACGATCTTGCCCCGCTGAACGAGATCTACAACTACTACGTCCGCGAGACGTACATCACGTTCGACATCGAGCCGATCACGATGGAGCAGCGGCGAGCGTGGTTCGACCACTACGACGTGGCGGGGCGTCACCGGCTGCTCGTCGCCGTCGACGACGCGGTAGTCGGCTACGCGTCGAGCAGTCCGTGGCACGAGAGACCGGCGTACGAGACGTCGGTCGAGACGAGCATCTATCTCGCCCCGCAGGCGACCGGGCGAGGCGTCGGGACGGCGCTCTACTCGAGTCTGTTCGAGGTGCTCGAGAACGAGGACGTCCACCGAGCGTACGGCGGCGTCTCGATCCCGAACCCGGCGTCGATTGCGCTGCACGAGCACTTCGGCTTCCGCCGCGTCGCGTACTACTCGGAGCAGGGCCGCAAGTTCGGTCGCTATTGGGACGTCGCCGTGTACGAGAAGCCGCTCTCCTAGCAGGCGTTGTCACCGAAACGCCCTTCTCAGACACGTTTTGGTGACAACCGCACTCAGATGCGCTGGAGGAGGCTTGCGGTACCGAGCGACCCGCCGCAGCACATCGAGATCAACGCCAGCTCCTTGTCCGAACGCTCGAGCTCGTGCAGCGCGGTGGTGATGAGGCGTGACCCCGTCGAGCCGACCGGGTGGCCGAGCGCGATCGCCCCGCCGTTCACGTTCACCCGGTCCATGTCGGGCTTGTGGACCTGCGCCCACGACAGCACCACCGCGGCGAACGCCTCGTTGACCTCGAACAAGTCGAAGTCGGCCATCGACATGCGCGACCGGTCGAGCATCTTCTGCGTCGCGAGCACGGGTCCGTCGAGGAGGTAGTACGGATCCGACCCGGTCACGAGCTGGTGCACCAGCCGGGCACGGGGCTTCAGCCCGAGCGCCTTCGCCTTGTCCTCGTCCATCCAGAGCACGGCGGCCGCGCCGTCGGAGATCTGCGACGAGTTGCCCGCGGTGATCATGTAGCCCTCGACAACCGGCTTCAGCTGCGACAACCCCTCCATCGACGTGTCGCGCAGACCCTGATCGCGCGACACGGTCATCGTGGAGCCGTCGGCCTGCGGCGCGTCGATGGGCGCGATCTCGCGCTCGAAGCGACCCTCGTCCCACGCCACCCTCGCTTTCTGCTGCGACCCGAGCCCCCACTCGTCGAGGTCGTTCCGCGTGAGGCCGCGCATCTCGGCGATCCGCTGCGCGGCGCCGAACTGGCCGTTGGGCGGGTCGTCGTAGGGCCACGGCTCGGTCTTGTAGTGACCGGGACCGTTGATCACGTTCGAGCCGAGCGGCACGTGGCTCATCTGCTCCACGCCGCACGCGATGCCGGCGTCCATGCCGCCGGCGGCGATGAGTCCCGCGATCATGTGGTTCGCCTGCTGCGCCGAGCCGCACTGGGAGTCGACCGTGCTGCACGCGGTCGTGTACGGGAGCACGTCGTTCCCGGCCGACAGCCACGCGTTGCGGGTCACGTTGCTCCCCTGCTCCCCCGCCTGCGTCACGCAGCCGCCGACGACCTCCTCGACGGTCGCGGGATCGATCCCGGCGCGGTTGATGACCTCGACCAGCGCGTGCCGCAGCACCTCGGTGGCCTTGAGCTCCGAGAGCCAGCCGTTGCGCTTGCCGATCGGCGTGCGGACGGCTTCGACGATGACGGGCGTGCCCATGCGTTCCTCCCGGGGAGTGTGCGGCCATCCAATAATAGAATCGGTTCTAATGCCGGGTCCGCTCGAGGGGTTACGG
>JBKPDN010000003.1:0-4901 GCA_046727875.1 Actinomycetota bacterium
CGGTGTGCCGCCGGTGGCCGCCGGTCGGACCGGCGACTAGCTGAGCGTCACCACCGGTAGTGCGCGAACGCTCGGTTGCTCTCGGCCATCTTCTGCAGGTCGTCCTTGCGCTTGATCGCCGCGCCGAGCCCGTTGCCGGCGTCCATCAGCTCGGCGGCCAGCCGCTCGGACATCGTCTTCTCGCGGCGCTGGCGGGCGTACCCGACGATCCAGCGGATCGCAAGGGTCGTGGCCCGCCGGGGCCGCACCTCCACCGGCACCTGGTATGTCGCCCCGCCGACCCGGCGGCTCTTCACCTCGAGCACGGGCCGGACGTTCTCCACGGCGCGCTTGACCGTCGCGACCGGCTCGGTGCCGGTCTTGCGCTCGATCTCCGTCAGCGCGTCGTACACGATCTTCTCCGACAGCGACCGCTTGCCCCGTTGGAGGAGCTTGTTCACGATCTGGGTGACGACGACCGACCGGTGGACGGGATCGGGCATGAGGTCACGACGGGGCGCGGAGCCCTTGCGAGGCATCGCTCAGCCTTCCCGCTTGGCGCCGTAACGGCTGCGGGCCTGGCGGCGTCCTCCGACGCCCCCGGCGTCGAGCGCGCCGCGCACGATCTTGTACCGCACGCCCGGCAGGTCCCTCACCCGGCCGCCTCGCACGAGCACGATCGAGTGCTCCTGCAGGTTGTGTCCGACGCCGGGGATGTAGGCGGTGACCTCCATCCCGGTGGTCAGCCGCACCCGAGCCACCTTGCGCAGCGCCGAGTTCGGCTTCTTCGGGGTGTGCGTGAAGACGCGCGTGCACACGCCCCGGCGCTGGGGCGACCCTTTGAGGGCGGGCGCCTTGCCGGGCTCCGACTTGGTCTGGCGTCCTTTGCGGACGAGCTGTTGGATCGTGGGCACGCTGGCTCCGTCTGGGTTCGCTGTGGCTGCGTTCGAGTTGCGCGAACCGGTCGATGTTACTCGCCCGTTGCGCCACCGCCGAGCTGCTCGCCTTCGTTCTGCTGGTCGCTCTCGCCGCCGAACGGCGCGCCGAGCACCTCGGCCGCGCCGGCGCTCTCGCCGTCGCCTTCGCCGGCGGGCGAGCTCGTGTCACGCAGCCAGTCGGCGAGGTCGGCGTCCGACGAGTAGAACGGCAGCGGCTCGTAGTCGGGCGCGTCGGTCTCGATGTCGCGGTAGCGCGCCATGCCCGTCCCGGCGGGGATGAGCTTGCCGATGATCACGTTCTCCTTGAGCCCGACCAGCCCGTCCTCGCGGCCCTCGATGGCGGCCTCGGTGAGGACCCGGGTCGTCTCCTGGAACGACGCCGCCGACAGCCACGAGTCGGTCGCGAGCGACGCCTTCGTGATCCCCATGAGCTCCGGCCGGCCCTCGGCGGGCTGCTTGCCCTCCTCGACGAGACGGCGGTTCGTGTCGGCGTAGAGCCGCGCGTCCACCTTCTCGCCAGGCAGGAACGGCGAGTCGCCCGGCTCGGACACCGCCACCCGGCGCAGCATCTGACGCACGATCACCTCGACGTGCTTGTCGTGGATCGACACGCCCTGCTCCCGGTAGACCTTCTGCACCTCGTCGGAGAGGTACTGCTGGGTCTCCCGGATGCCCTTGATCTCGAGGATCTCCTTCGGGTCGAGCGGGGTCTTGTCGTCCCCGACGAGGCGCTCCCCGGCGGCGACGTCCTGGCCGTCGCGGACGGCGAGGTTCGCCCGGCGTGAGACGACGTGCTCCTCCTCGGCGCCGTCGGACCCGACGACGACGATGACGCGCTCGCCCTTCTCGTTGTCACCGAGGCGCACGACGCCCGAGCTCTCGGCCATCACGGCCGCGCCCTTGGGCTTGCGGGCCTCGAACAGCTCGACGACGCGCGGCAGGCCGTGCGTGATGTCCTCGCCGGCGACACCGCCGGTGTGGAACGTCCGCATGGTGAGCTGCGTGCCGGGCTCACCGATCGACTGGGCGGCGATGATGCCGATGGCCTCGCCGAGGTCGACCATCGAGCCGGTGGCGAGCATGGTCCCGTAGCAATACGAGCACACGCCCTGCAGCGACTCGCAGGTGAGCACCGATCGCACCCGCACCCGGTCGGTGTCCGGGTCGGTGGCGAGCTGGCGCAGCTCCTTCTCGTCGATCTCGGTGTTGCGCGGCAGCTTCGTCCCGTCGGCCAGCTTCACGTTCTCGGCGAGGCACCGCCCGAGCAGCTTCGTCTCGAGGATGCGCAGGTTCTCGGGATCGGCGGTGACGTCCTCGACCCAGATGCCGCGGTTCGACTCGCAGTCCTCGTCGCGCACGATGAGCTCCTGGGCGACGTCGACGAGACGGCGCGTCAGGTAGCCCGAGTCGGCGGTTCGCAGCGCGGTGTCCGCGAGACCCTTGCGGGCACCGTGCGTCGAGATGAAGTACTCCAGGACCGACAGGCCCTCGCGGAAGTTCGACTTGATCGGTCGCGGGATGATCTCGCCGCGCGGGTTCGCCACCAGGCCGCGCATACCGGCGATCTGGCGGACCTGCATGACGTTCCCTCGGGCGCCCGACCCGACCATCATGTCGATCGGGTTGAACTTCTCGGCCTGCAGCTCCTGCTGCATCGCCTCCCGCACGCGGTCGGTGGCCTCCGTCCAGATCTCGATCTCCTTCTGACGTCGCTCGTCGTCGGTGATGACGCCCCGGTCGAACTGCTGCTCGACCTTGTCGGCCTCGGCCTCGAACCGCTCGAGGAGCGGGCCCTTCTCGGCCGGGGTCCGGACATCGGAGATGGAGATCGTGAGCCCGGCCTGCGTCGAGTACGCAAAGCCGAGGTCCTTGAGCTTGTCGAGGCTCTCGGCCACGACAGCCCTCGGGTAGTTCTCGACCAGCTCGCTGATGAGCTCCGTCACGTCGCGCTTACGCAGCACGCGGTCGACGTACGGGAAGTCGGACGGGAAGCAGTCGTTGAGCAGCAGGCGACCCAGCGTGGTCTCGACCAGCACCCGGCCGTCGCCGTTGGAGCCGGTGCGAGTCAGCACGATTGCGCCGGGCTGGTCGTCGGACCGCGTGGGGAATCGGTCCTCGGGGAAGCGCGCCGCCGGCATCCGCACCTTGATCGGGGCGTGGACCGACAGGCCCTGCTCCTGGCCGACGCCGTCGGGCGCGAACCGCTGCTCGTGGGCGAGGATCGCCTCGTCGAGCGACGCGAAGGCCCGCCCCGCACCGGGGGCGTCGTCGACGATCTCGGTCACGTAGTACTCGCCGATGACGATGTCCTGGTTCGGGACCGCGATCGGGCGGCCGTGCGCGGGCGACAGGATGTTGTGCGACGACAGCATCAGGATCCGCGCCTCGGCCTGTGCCTCGGAGCTCAGCGGCAGGTGCACCGCCATCTGGTCGCCGTCGAAGTCGGCGTTGAACGCCGCGCAGACGAGCGGGTGGATCTGGATCGCCTTGCCCTCGACCAGCACCGGCTCGAACGCCTGGATGCCGAGACGGTGCAGCGTGGGCGCCCGGTTCAGCAGCACCGGGTGCTCCTTGATGACCTCCTCGAGCACGTCCCACACCTGCGGCCGGGCGCGCTCGACCATGCGCTTGGCCGACTTGATGTTCTGGGCGTACTCGAGGTCGACGAGCCGCTTCATGACGAACGGCTTGAACAGCTCGAGCGCCATCTGCTTCGGCAGGCCGCACTGCTGCAGCTTCAGCTGCGGGCCGACGACGATGACCGAACGGCCGGAGTAGTCGACGCGCTTGCCGAGCAGGTTCTGGCGGAACCGGCCCTGCTTACCCTTGAGCATGTCGGAGAGCGACTTGAGCGCGCGGTTGCCGGGCCCGGTGACGGGGCGGCCGCGGCGGCCGTTGTCGAACAGAGCGTCGACGGCCTCCTGCAGCATCCGCTTCTCGTTGTTGATGATGATCTCGGGCGCACCCAGGTCGAGCAGCCGCTTCAGCCGGTTGTTCCGGTTGATGACGCGCCGGTACAGGTCGTTGAGGTCGGACGTCGCGAAACGGCCGCCGTCCAGCTGGACCATCGGGCGCAGGTCGGGCGGGATGACCGGGACCGCGCGCAGCACCATGCCCATCGGCGAGTTGACCCGGTGGCCGTCGGCATTGGTGCGGTTGAACGCCGAGATGACCTTCAGCCGCTTGATCGCCTTGGCCTTGCGCTGGCCCTTGGCGACGGCGATGACCTCCTTGAGGGAGACCTCCTCCTCGGCCATGTCGAGACGGTCGATGAGGTCCTCGACGGCCTCGGCGCCCATGCCGCCGGCGAAGTACTCCTGGTACCGGTCGACGATCTCACGCCATACGTGCTCGTCGTCGACGAGCTGCTTGGGCGCCATCGACCGGATGGTGTCCCACACCGTCTGGAGGAACTCGCGCTCGGACTCGGCACGGGTGCGCAGCTCCTCGAAGTCCTTGTCGCGGGCCTTCTGGGAGCGCTCGCTGTCGGCCTTGCGCGCGTTCCCGCTCGCCGACGCCTTCTCGAACTCGGCGATCTCACTCTCGTACTGCTCGTCGCGCTCGCGGAGCCGGAGCTCGAGCTCCTTCTCGACCTCGCTGATCTCGGCGCGGATGTCGGCCTCGAGCTTCGGGAGGTCCTTCTGGCGCTTCTCCTCGTCGACCCACGTGATCAGGCGGGCGGCAAAGTAGATGACCTTCTCGAGGCTCTTCGGCGCGATGTCGAGCAGGTAACCGAGGCGGCTCGGGACGCCCTTGAAGTTCCAGATGTGGGTGACGGGGGCGGCGAGCTCGATGTGGCCCATCCGCTCGCGCCGCACCTTGGAGCGTGTGACCTCGACGCCGCAGCGCTCACAGATGATGCCCTTGAACCGGACGCGCTTGTACTTGCCGCAGTAGCACTCCCAGTCCTTGGTCGGCCCGAAGATCTTCTCGCAGAACAGGCCGTCCTTCTCGGGCTTGAGCGTGCGGTAGTTGATCGTCTCC
>JBKPDN010000004.1:0-11440 GCA_046727875.1 Actinomycetota bacterium
TCGAGTCGGAGCTCGGCGAGGCCACCCCGCTCCAGCGCCTGCAGCTCGTCCAGGTGCGCATGGACCTCGAGCGCGAGCTCGACCGGCTGGACGCCGCTGACGACGTGACCGGCCTCGAGCGAGACTTCGTGCGGGTCGCCCGCGGCTATGCCGAGCGCAAAGGCATCTCGTACGCGGCGTGGCGCGAGCTCGGCGTCTCCCCCGACGTGCTACGCAAGGCGGGGATCTCGCGCGGGAGCTAGGCGACGGCCGCGCCTTCGGACGCGGTCGCGAGCAGCGAACGCAGGAGCACCACGCCGTCGGTGGAGCCGAGCAGCGCGTCGGACGCGCGCTCGGGGTGCGGCATGAGCCCGACCACGTTGCGCTGCTCGCTGCAGATCCCTGCGATGTCGTCGAGGCTGCCGTTGGGGTTGCGCACGTATCGAAGCACGATGCGCTCGTCGTCGCGCAGGCGACGCCGAGTCGGCTCGTCGCACACGTAGTTGCCCTCGAAGTGGTTGATCGGGAGGCGCAGCACGTCGCCCGGGGTCGCCAGCGCGGTGAGCGTCGAGCGAGCCGTCTCGACGCGACAGGTGACCGTTTCGCACAGGAAGCTCAAGCCCGCGTTCTTCTGGAGGGCGCCGGGGAGCAGGCCCGCTTCCGTGAGCACCTGGAAGCCGTTGCAGATGCCGACGACCGGTCCGCCGGCGGCCGCGAAACGCGCCACCGCGTCCATCACGGGCGAGAACCGCGCGATCGCCCCGGTGCGCAGGTAGTCGCCGTGGGCGAACCCGCCCGGGACGACGACTGCGTCCGCCCCGTGGAGATCGGCCTCGGTGTGCCAGAGCATCTGCGGGCTGCCGCCGAGCTGCTCGACGGACCACGCCACGTCGAGCTCGCAGTTCGTGCCCGGGAACAGGACGATGCCGATGCGCGCGCTCACGTCGACATCACCTGGAGGCGAACTCGGTGAGCTCGATCTCGTACGCCTCGATCACCGGGTTGGCGAGCAGCCGCTGGCACATCTCGTCGACCTGGGACCGGGCAGCGGTCTCGTCGGGCGCGTCGATCACGAGCCGGATGCTCTTGCCCACGCGTACCTGCGAGACGTTGTCGTAGCCGAGAGCGGGCAGCGATCGCTCGATGGTGGCGCCTTGTGGGTCGGCGATCCCGGGGAGGTGCGTGATCTCGACGCGCGCCTCGTACCTCATGGGTTAATCGTACTGGCGCGTTTCGCCGGCTCCGGAACCCTCGGCCCGGTGCCATTCGTCGAAGCTGTATCCGGTCAGCAGCTCGTACGCCTCGATGTACCGGGAGCGGGTGCCCTCGATGACGGACGCTGGCAAGTGTGGCGCGGGCGGTGCGTGGTTCCAGTCGGTGCCGAGGTAGTAGTCGCGCACGTACTGCTTGTCGAAGCTCGGGGGTGACGTGCCGACGCGATAGTCCTCGGCCGGCCAGTAGCGCGACGAGTCCGGCGTCAGCATCTCGTCGATGACGAGGAGACGTCCGTCGAGCATCCCGAACTCCAGCTTCGTGTCGGCGAGGATGATCCCGCGCGACTCGGCCAGCGCGGCCCCGAAGCCGTACACGCGCAGCGTCACGTCGCGGACCTGCTCGAACACCTCGGCGCCGACGAGATCGGCGGCCTGGGCGTCGGTGAGGGGCTCATCGTGGCCGGCCTCGGCCTTGGTCGTGGCGGTGAAGATGGGCTCGGGGAGGCGCTCGGCCTGCCGCAGCCCGGCCGGCATCGGTCGCCCGAACACGGTGCCCCGCTCCTCGTACTCGGACCACGCAGACCCGAACAGGTAGCCGCGCCCGATGCACTCGAGCCGGACGGGCTGCGTGGCCTTCACCAGCATCGCCCGCCCCGCCACGTCGGGCCCCGCCGTCTCCGGGAAGTCGGTGGGGTCCGACGAGATGAGGTGGTTGGGCGCGAGGTCGGCGGATTGCTCGAACCAGAACGTCGACAGCGCGGTGAGAACACAGCCTTTCTCGGGGACGAGATCGTCGAGCACGACGTCGAACACCGAGATGCGGTCGGACGCCACGATCAGGATGCGGTCGTGGTCGACCTCGTAGAGGTCGCGGACCTTGCCCGTATACGCGTGCGGGAGGGCGATCTCCGTCACGCGGATTGCCCGGAATCGCTACCCAGGGCGTCCACCGCGCGGCCCGCGTGAGCCAGCGCGTGCTCGAGGTCGAAGCACGCGTCGAGTCGATCCGGCGCGAGCGTGGCGCGCACGTCCGGATCCTCGGCGAGCACGGCGCGGAACGGCCGGTGCTCCTCCCATGTGCGCGTGGCGGCGCGCTGGACGATGCGGTAGGCGTCGTCGCGTGCCCGACCCGCCTCGATCAAGGCGAGGAGCACCGGCTGGCTGAAGACCAGCCCGTACGACGACTGCAGGTTCTCGAGCATCCGGTCCGGGTGCACGCGCATCCCGTCGATGATCGTCCGGAACTGCACCAGCACGTAGTAGGCAAGCTGCGCGGAGTCCGCGAGGACAATGCGCTCGACTGACGAGTGCGAGATGTCTCGTTCGTGCCACAGTGCGATGTCCTCGAGGCCCGCCTGGAGGTTGGCTCGCAGCACCCTCGCCAGGCCGCACAGCTGCTCGCAGCGCCACGGGTTGCGCTTGTGGGGCATCGCGCTCGAGCCCTTCTGCGTGCCCTCGCGGAACGGCTCCTCGACCTCGCGCACCTCGGTGCGCTGGAGGTGGCGGATCTCGAGCGCGAAGCTCTCGACCGACGCTCCGATCGCCGCGCACGCATAGAGGAATTCGGCGTGCCGGTCGCGCGCGACCACCTGCGTGGCGGGTACGGGTATCAGGCCCAGCTGCTCGCAGACGAACGCCTCCACTTCGGGGTCGACGTTGGAGTACGTCCCGACGACGCCGGACAGCTTTCCGACCGCGATCGCGGCGCGCGCGCGGCGCATGCGCGCCCGGTCGCGGCGTAGCTGGAGTGCCCAGAGCGCGAGCTTGGACCCGAACGTCGTGGGCTCGGCGTGGACGCCGTGGGTGCGACCGACCATCGCCGTGCCGCGGAACTCACGCGCCCGCTTCGTGATCGCGGCGTCCAGCGCGTCGACCGCCTCGAGGATCAGGTCGCAGGCACGGGTGAGCGTGACCGACAGCGCGGTGTCGACGACGTCGCTGGACGTCAGGCCGTGGTGGACCCACGCGCCGGCGGGGAGGCCGACCGAGTCCTGGACCACGTCGACGAAGGCGGCGACGTCGTGGTCGGTGACACGCTCGCGCTCTTCGACCGCGGCCGGGCCGACCGACGCCAAACGGCGGATCTTCTCGGCGTCGGCCGGGGGGATCACGCCGAGCTTGGTCCACGCGTCCACCGCAAGGAGCTCGACCTCGAGCCACGTAGCGAGCCGCGCCTCGTCTGTGAACAGCTCGGCCATCTCGGGCAGGGCGTACCGGGGGATCAAACGGGCTCCTTCCCCGCCGATTCTACGGCCGCAGCTGCGATGTCGCGCCGGTACTGCACGCCTGGCCACGAGATTCGCTCGGCGGCATCGTACGCGCGCCGGCGGGCCTCCGCGAGCGTCGGCGCGACTGCAGTCACATCGAGCACGCGTCCGCCCGCCGTCATCAGCTCGCCGTCCATCGTCTTCGTCCCGGCATGGAACACGGACACGCCGGGCAGCTGCTCGGCGTCGTCGATGCCTTCGATGACGTCTCCAGGACGCGGTGACGCGGGGTAGCCCTCCGTCGCCAGCACGACCGTCACGCACGCGTCCTCGCGGAACCGCGGGTCCAGCGCCGCCTGCCCGGCGGCGGCGCCGAGGCACAACTCGGCGAAGTCGCTCGCCAGGCGGGGCAGCACCACCTGCGCTTCCGGGTCACCGAAGCGCACGTTGTACTCGAGCACTTTGAGACCGACGGGTGTCAGCATGAGCCCGGCGTAGAGCACTCCGTGATACGCGATGTCGCGAGCCGCGAGCGCGTGCAGCGTTGGGCGCACGGCGCGTTCCATGACCTCCTCGACGACGTCCGAGCCCGCGACCGGTACCGGCGAGTACGCGCCCATGCCGCCGGTGTTCGGCCCCACGTCGCCGTCGCCGATGCGCTTGAAGTCCTGTGCCGGCGCCAGCGGCCATCCCTCGGTCGTGCCGTTGCACACGACGAGCAGCGACAGCTCCGGACCGGTCAGGCCCTCCTCGATGACGCAGGTGCGGCCGGCGTCGCCGAACGCGTGGCCCGAGAGATATGAGCGGACCGTGTCGCGCGCTTCGTCGAGCGACTCCGTGACGATGACGCCCTTCCCGGCCGCGAGCCCGTCGGTCTTGACAACGTAGAGACCCGGCAGGCGGTCCAGGAATGTCAGCGCCTCGTCCTCCTGATCGGCGGTGAACGAGGCGTGGCGCGCGGTCGGCACCCCGGCTTCCGCCAGGACCGCCTTCATCCACGCTTTCGAGCCCTCGAGCCGGGCGCCGTCGGCGCCCGGGCCGAAGGCGAGCGTTCCGTGGGTGCGGAGCGCGTCGGCGACCCCGTGCACGAGCGGCTCCTCGGCGCTCACGACCACGACATCGGGAGCGACCTCACCGGCGAGGCGCACAACGGCGGCGGGATCCTTGGCGTCGACGGGGATGCACCGCTTGCCCATGGCTGCGATGCCCGGATTGCCGGGGGCGGCGACGACCTCGTCGACCGAGGCCGAGTTGTCGAGCGCCCACGCCAGCGCGTGGGCGCGCCCGTCGCCGCCGAGGACGAGGACGCGCACTCAGGCTGCCCGCGGCAGCACGACGGTCTGCTCGCGGCCGGGGCCGACCGACACGAAGGTCACCGGCACGCCGGTGAACGTTTCGATGAAGCGGACGTACTCGCGCGCCGCCGACGGCAGGTCCTCGAGGCGCTCGGCCCGTTCGATGTCGTGACCCCATCCCGGCACGGTCTCGTACACGGGTCGCACTTTGTGCAGCACCGACTGGTGGTACGGAACGTGGTCGTATCGATTCCCCTGATCGTCCTCGTACGCAATGCAAACGTTGAGGGTGTCGAACTGCGAGAGCACGTCGAGCTTCGTGATCGCGAGCTCGGTGCACGTGTTCAACCGCGCGGCGTGCCGGATCATGACGCCGTCGAGCCAACCAGCGCGACGACGACGCTTGGTGTTCGTGCCGTACTCACCGCCCCGTTCGACGAGCACATCGCCGTGCGGATCGCCCTCGGCGAGCTCGGTGGGGAAGGGACCCGCGCCGACGCGCGTCGTATAGGCCTTGACGATGCCGACGATTCGGTGCAGGTCACGCGGTCCGACACCCGCACCCCCGCAGACACTGCCCGCGACGGGGTTGCTCGACGTCACGAACGGATATGTGCCGTGGTCGAGATCGAGGAAGGTCGCCTGTGCAGCTTCGAAGAGCACCCACTGCTGCGCGTCGAGCGCCTCGTGCACGAGGTGCACGGTGTCGTCGATCAACGGCTCGAGGCGGGGTGCGAGATCCAGGTAGTCCCGGGTCAGTGCGTCGGCATCGACGGGAAGCCGGTTGTACACCTTTGCGAGCACTCCGTTCTTCTCACGAAGAACGAGATCAAGCTTCTGCCGGAAGATCTTGGGGTCCAGAAGATCCTGGACGCGCAGCCCGACGCGGGCCGCCTTGTCGGCATTCGCAGGCCCGATGCCGCGCTTGGTCGTGCCGAGCTTGTTCTTGCCCAGGAAGCGCTCGGTCATGCGGTCGAGCTCCTGGTGGTACGGCATGATCAGGTGCGCGTTGCCCGACAGGCGGACGCGGCGGCTGTCGATTCCCTTGGCTTCGAGCATGTCGAGCTCATCGATCAGCACGGCGGGGTCGACCACGACGCCGTTGCCGATCACGGGCACGACCCACGGGTAGAGCACCCCGCTCGGCACGAGCTGGAGCTTGAAGACCTCGCCGTCCACGACGATCGTGTGCCCGGCGTTGTGCCCGCCCTGGTAGCGGACGCAGAGCGCGGCTTCTTTGGCGAGGTAGTCGGTGAACTTGCCCTTGCCCTCGTCGCCCCATTGGGTGCCGACGATCACCGTGCCGGGCACGCGGGCCTCACAACGGTCGCGACTGCGATCACGTTGACGAGATCGTACTACCCCGCCCCGGGCGCGACCCTCGCTTCAACTCGGCGAGGTTGCAGAGCGGGACCTGTTTACTCGCGCTCGTCGTCCTCGACGGGGACCGGCTGGGCCTGCTCGAGCGCGTCAGCCTCGGGTGCCTCGGGATCGTCGCTGACCGCGCCGATCTCCTCGTCGTCGTCCTCGGGGAAGGCGTCCTGGTCCTGCTCGATGGCGTCCGCCTCGGGCACCTCGTCGCGCTCCATAGGTGTCGTCCTACCCGGTTTCCGGCCCGGCCACAACGCCGAACCCAGGACGGCCGGGAGGAGCTCTCAGCTCCCCGAGCCGACGCGCGCGGGCTCGCCCTTGGTGAACACGAGCCCGTCCGGCGAGGCGTCGACCAGGATCATGTCGCCGTCGCGGAACTCGCCTTGGAGGAGGCTGAGCGCTATCGGGTCCGCCACCTCCCGCTGGAGCACCCGCTTCAGCGGCCGGGCCCCGAAGTCGGGATCATAGCCCACCCGGGCGACGTGTGCCTTGGCCGCGTCGGTCAGCTCGAGGGTCAGGTGCCGCTCGGCCAACCGCTCCTGGAGTCGCTCGAGTTGGAGCTCCACGATCTGCTGGATGTGGCGCTCGTCGAGTCGGTGGAACACGACGATCTCGTCGATGCGGTTGAGGAACTCCGGCTTGAAGTGGTTGCGCATCGCCGCGAGGACCGTCGCCTCGTCGGCGCCACCGCCGAGGTTGCTCGTCATGATCAGCACGGTGTTCGTGAAGTCGACGGTGCGGCCCTGGCCGTCGGTCAGACGGCCGTCGTCCATGATCTGGAGCAGCACGTTGAACACGTCGGGGTGCGCCTTCTCGATCTCGTCGAGCAGGACGACCGAGTACGGACGCCGGCGAACGGCCTCGCTCAGCTGGCCGCCCTCCTCGTAGCCGACGTACCCGGGCGGCGCGCCGACGAGGCGCGACACGTTGTGCTTCTCCTGGTACTCCGACATGTCGATGCGCACCATGGCGTGCTCGTCGTCGAACATGAAGTCGGCGAGTGAGCGCGCCAGCTCGGTCTTGCCCACGCCTGTGGGGCCGAGGAACAGGAACGAGCCGATGGGGCGGTGCGGGTCGGACAAGCCTGCGCGCGAGCGCCGGATCGCGTTGGCGACCGCGGCCACGGCGTCGTCCTGGCCGACGACCCGCTCGTGCAGCACCTCCTCGAGGCGGACGAGCTTCTGCATCTCGCCCTCCATGAGGCGCGTCACGGGGATGCCGGTCCACTTGGAGACGATCTCGGCGATGTCCTCCTCGTCGACCTCTTCCTTGAGCATCTGCTGGTCGCTCTGGAGCTCGTTCAGCCGGGCGGTCTTCTCCTCGATCTCGGCTTCGAGCTCCCGCATCGTCCCGTAGCGGAGCTGCGCCGCCCGCTCGAGGTCGCCCTCGCGCTCCGCCCGCTCGGCGTCGTTCCGGGCCGACTCGAGCTGCTCCTTGAGGTCGCGGATCTCGGTGATGGCGCGCTTCTCGTTCTCCCAGTGGGTGACCATCGCCGCGCGCTGCTCGGTCAGCTCGGCGAGCTCAGCCTCGAGCGCGTCCAGCCGCTGCTTGGAGACGTCGTCGGTCTCCTTGGCCAGCGCCGCCTTCTCGATCTCGAGCTGGCGGATCCGGCGCTCGACCACGTCGACCTCGAACGGCATCGAGTCGATCTCGATACGGAGCCGCGACGCGGCTTCGTCGACGAGGTCGATGGCCTTGTCGGGCAGCTGCCGGCCGGTCACGTAGCGCTGCGAGAGCACGGCGGCGGCCACGAGCGCGGCGTCCTGGATCCGGACACCGTGATGCACCTCGTAGCGCTCCTTGAGGCCGCGCAGGATCGCGATCGTGTCGTCGACGCTCGGCTCGCCCACGTAAACGGGCTGGAACCGGCGCTCGAGGGCGGCGTCCTTCTCGATGTGCTTGCGGTACTCGTCGAGCGTGGTCGCGCCGATGAGCCGCAGCTCGCCGCGGGCGAGCATCGGCTTGATCATGTTCCCGGCGTCGACCGCGCCCTCGGCACCGCCGGCGCCCACGATCGTGTGCAGCTCATCGATGAAGCTGACGATCTCGCCTTCGGCGTCGGCGATCTCCTTGAGGACGGCCTTGAATCTCTCTTCGAACTCGCCGCGGTACTTCGAGCCCGCGACCATCGAGCCGATGTCGAGCGCCACGACGCGCTTGTTGCGCAGTCCCTCGGGCACGTCGCCCTCGACGATGCGCCGTGCGAGTCCCTCGACGATGGCGGTCTTGCCGACGCCCGGCTCGCCGATGAGGACCGGGTTGTTCTTCGTGCGGCGACTGAGCACCTGGATGACGCGGCGGATCTCCTCGTCGCGCCCGATGACCGGGTCGAGCTTCCCCTTGCGGGCCTCCTCGGTCAGGTCGCGTCCATACCGCTCGAGGGCCTGGTACTGGTCCTCCGGGTTCTCGCTGGTGACGCGGTGGCTGCCGCGCACGTCCTTGAGCGCGGAGAGGACGGCGTCGTGGGTGACGCCGAGGCCGCGGAGCAGGTCACCGACACCGCCGGTCACCTCGGTCATCGCGAGCAGGATGTGCTCGGTGGAGAGGTAGTCGTCGTCGAGGCTGGTGCGCTCCTGGTCGGCGGCTTCGAGGATCCGGTACGCGTCCTGCGACAGCTGCGCCTGCTGCGCGGTCTGCCCGTACACCTGGGGGAGCCGGCCCAGAGCCTCGTCGACCCGGGCGCGCACCGTGTTGGCAGGCACGCCGACGCGCTCGAGGACGGGCAGGACGACACCCTCGGGCTGGCTGAGTAGCGCCGCGAGCAGGTGCTCGGGGGCGACCTGGCTGTGGTTGCTCTCACGCGCCAAAGCCTGGGCGGCTTGGAGCGCCTCCCCGGTCTTGCGGGTGAATCGGTTGGGATCGAGAGGCATAGTGCTACCTCACTCTGGTCAACGTTCCACCAAAGTTGACAACGATATTATCAAGTTTATTCCGGCCCGAGAGCGTTCGACCTTGTGTACGAGAGCGCCTCGGACGCCGGACGCTCAGCCCCGGCGGACCCGAACGACCGCCTTGCTGACGGGCACGAGGTCGCGGCGGTACTCGCGGTGGACCCGCTCCTCGGTCTCGACGACCTCGCGTCGAACCTTACGTACCTGGTCGCGCAGCCGCGCCACCTCGGCGGCGGCATCCTCGAGCGCGGCTTCGAGCTCGAGGATCCTCTTGACGCCGGCGAGACCGACGCCTTCGTTGGTGAGCTCCTGGATGTGCAGGAGTAGCTCGATGTCGCGGTCGGAGTACCGGCGGCTGCGCCCCTCGGTGCGCTTCGGCTCGATCAGACCCTTGCGCTCGTAGATGCGCAGTGTCTGCGGGTGAACGCCGGCCAGCTCGGCCGCCACCGAGATGATGTAGAGCGCCCGCTCCTTCTCGTCCATCGGTCACACTCCCAAGTGCTCGCGCGGGTTCTCGGTGAGCGCGTTGCCCAAGTCCTCGATCGCCTTCTTCGCGGCGCCGTCGATCTTCTTGGGCACGACGACGTCGAACGTCACCAGCAGATCACCCGGGCTTCCCTTGCCGGTGTCAATCCCGCGCCCTCGCACCTTGACGGTCTTCCCGCTCTGCGTCCCGGCGGGCACCTTGACCGTCACGGGCTTGTCGAGCGTCGGCACCTTCACCTGCGTGCCGAGCGCCGCCTCGCTGAACGTGATCGGCACGCGCACCGTGAGGTCCTTGCCCTTGCGTCCGAAGATCGGGTGCTTCCCCACGTGCACGACGACGAACAGATCGCCGGGCGGGCCGCCGTTCGCGCCCGCCGCGCCGCGGCTCGGCACCCGGATGCGCTGGCCATCGTCGACGCCGGGCGGGATCCGCACCTTCACGTCGCGGCGGCGGCGCTCGACGCCCCGCCCGCCGCACTGGTGGCACGGGTTCTTGATGATCGTGCCGCGCCCGCCGCATGTCGGGCAGACCTGCGAGAACGAGAAGGGGCCCTGGTCGATGAGCACCTCGCCGCTGCCGCCGCACTGCGGGCAGACCTCGGGCGTGGTCCCCGGCTCGGCACCCGACCCGTGGCACACCGAGCACACCGCGTCGGCGGTGAAGCTCACGCTCGTCGTAACGCCGTGCACCGCCTCGAGGAAGTCGAGGTGCAGCTCGGTCTCGAGGTCGGCGCCGCGCTGCGGTCCGGCCTGGCGCGACCCGCGGCCGCCGCGCCGGCCCCGGCCGCCGCGACCGAACAGACCGCCGAGGAGATCGCTGAAGCCGGCGCCCTCGTCGAACTGGAAGCCCTGGAATCCTTCGGCACCGCCCGGCCCGCCGAAGCCGCCGCGACCACCGTAGCCGCCGCCCCCAAAGGGGCCGACGCCCGAGGCAACCATCTGGCGGACCTCGTCGTACTCCTTGCGCTTGTCCGCGTCGCCGAGCACGTCGTACGCGGCCGAGACGGACTTGAACTTCTCCTCGGCCTCCTTGTTCCCCGGGTTCGCGTCGGGGTGGTACTGCTTGGCGAGCTTCCGATAGGCGCGCGTGATGTCCTTCTCGGACGCCGACGGCGGCACGCCGAGCACCTCGTAGTAATCGGTTTCGAACCACTCGCGCTGCGGCGCCATGGCCCGTTACCTCGTGACCTTGACCATCGCCGGGCGCAGCACCCGACCCTTCAGCGTGTAGCCGGTGCGTAGGACGTCGGTGACGACGGGCTCGCCGTCGCCGTCCTCCTGCATGACCGCCTCGTGGACGTTGGGGTCGAACGGCTTGCCCTCGGCCTCGATGCGCGACAGGCCCGCTTTCTCCAGCGCGCCCAGCAGCTCGGCGTACACGAGCTCGACGCCCTTGCGCACGCTCTCGAGCTCCTCGCTGCCGGCGGCATCGAGGTTCTTCAACGCGAGCTCGAACGAGTCGAGCACCGGGAGCAGCTGCTCGACAAGGCCCGAGGTGGCCCGATCGACGAGCGCCGTCTGCTCCTTGATCACGCGCTTGCGATAGTTCTCGAACTCAGCCTGCACGCGCCGCAGCGTGTCGAGGTACTCGTCGCGCTCGGACTCGAGCTGGCTGAGCTTCGCCAGGTCGGCTTCGAGCTCCGACGCCGCGGCCTCCTCGTCGGAGACCGCGGCCTCGTGCTCGTCGCCCGACGGCGACCGGTCTTCCGTCACCGTTACGCGCCCTTCTGCTCGTCGTCGTCGACGATCTCGGCGTCGGCGACCTCATCGTCGGACGGCTGCGACGACGGGCCCGCGTTCGGACCCGCGCCGGCCGTCCCACCCTCGGCCGCGCCCTCCTGCTGCTGGGACTGGGCCGCCTGCTGGTACAGCCGCTGGGCGAACTCCTGGCTCGCCGCCAGCAGCTCCTCGTGCCCGCGCTTGACCGCCTCGATGTCGGAGCCGGCCAGGGCGTCCTTGAGCGCCTTGAGCTTCTCCTCGATCTTCTGGCGCTCGTC
>JBKPDN010000005.1:0-6130 GCA_046727875.1 Actinomycetota bacterium
GATCAGACACGCGCCCTCGGCGATCCGGCGCAGGGCCTCACCGAGGTTGGTGGCGCCGCACACAAACGGGACGGTGAACGCCCACTTGTCGACGTGGTGCGCCTCGTCGGCGGGCGTCAGAACCTCGCTCTCGTCGATGTAGTCGACGCCGAGCGACTCCAGCACCTGGGCCTCGGCGAAGTGCCCGATACGGCACGTGGCCATCACGGGGATCGTGACCGCCTGCTGGATCGCCTCGATCATCGCCGCGTCACTCATGCGGGCCACGCCGCCGTCGCGGCGGATGTCGGCCGGGACCCGCTCGAGCGCCATGACCGAGACCGCGCCCGCGTCCTCGGCGATCCGTGACTGCTCGGCGGTGACGACGTCCATGATGACGCCGCCGCGCAGCATCTCGGCCAGCCCACGCTTGACCCGCGCCGTCCCGGTCGCGCGCTCCTCAGCCATGCGTCAAGTGTACCGACGCCCATCGCGACGACATCGGGACTTGTGGCGGTCAGCTGCTGGGCGGAGCGGGCGCCGGAGAGGTCACGTCCACCGGCGACCCGACTGGCAGCAGGGCCACCCACGTCGTTCCAGGCAGGAGCTTGATCGGCTTCCCGGCCGCGTCGACGTACTGGGCCGGCTGCTCCTTGGCCGGCCGGACCCAACGGCCCTTCACGACCTTCCCGTCGGTGAACACCCAGACATCACCTTCGCCCACCGTCTGCCCCTCGGCCGTCGGGTTGCCGGCGCCACCCTCGTAGTTCGTGAACTGGACGACGACGTTCGTCGGGGCAACTTGCTGACCGGACGCCACGTTGAACGGCGCCGTGCCGTAGCTCCGCTTCCAGGTACGCGACGCCGCGTCGTAGGTGTACGTGGGGTCGTAGGGCGCTAGGAACCCGATGTGCACGGCCGTTGCCGGGTCGCCCGCCGCCTGGTCTTTCTGGCCCAGGTACTGGAACAACGCCTTCGGGGGAACGGGCTGTCCGCCCTTGGCGATCAACCCTGCCGGTCGCCCGAACAGGTTGTGCGGCGCCGGCCTGTCGTTCTGTCGGAACATCGCGTCGCCGGCGCCCGACTCGTCGATCGGGTTCACCGGCGCCTGGCGGAGCAGCTCGACGTTCGGTGCCGCCCCGCCGGAGTACGCGAACACGCCGCCGAGCGGCCACACGACGTTCGGGTCCGTCGCCCGCACCGAGCGCACGGGACCGACGGTGTCGGGAAGATTCGAGTTGAAGATGGCCAGGAGACGCGTGACGTTGCCTTCGACCTGCTCCTCGTAGACGACGTCAGCAGCCTCGAGGCCTGCTTGCGGACGCACTCCCCGCTCGTCGGCGTTGTCGACCTTCACCTCGAGGGCTGACCGCTTCAGGCTCTGACCGCTCGCGTCGGCCAGCCCGGTGAGCGGGGCGACCGGCGGCGCCTTCGTCGTCTTCTTGCTCGTCTTCGACCCTCCCCCGCCGCCACCACACGCGGCGAGCAGGAGCGCGAGGGCAGCGAACAGGGCGACCAACAGCGTCGTACGTCGGCGCACCTACATCTCCTTCAGGATCTTGATCCGCTCGTCGAGCGGCGGGTGGGTGTCGAAGGCCCGGTTCAGCCACGACCCTTTCTTGCCTTCGCCGTTGCCGTCCGCTTCCTTGTTGCCGCGGTCGAGCGGAGACTCGATCCACATCTGGGCGGTGGCCCGGGTCGCGTGGTGGACGACGGCCTTGTCGCTCTTGAGCTTCTCGAGCGCGGAGATCAGCCCGGGAGGGTAGCGAGTCAGCTGGACGCCGCTCGCATCGGCCAGCAACTCCCGGCGGCGGCTCATCGCGAACTGCATGAGGAGCGCGATGAACGGCGCCAGGATCAGGAGCGCGAACGCGAGGATCACGAGGATGATGCCGAGTCCGCCGCTGTCGGCCGAGTCGCGGCGGTCTCCCCGGCCGCCGAACCACATGAAGCGCAACCCTAGGTCGGAGAGCAGCGCGATCGCGCCCACCGCCGTCACGGCGACCGTCGACACGAGGATGTCGTAGTTCTTCACGTGCGACAGCTCGTGGGCGATGACGCCCTCCAGCTCCACCCGGTTCATCGTCTCGAGCAACCCGGTGGTGACGGCAAGCGCCGCGTGCTTGGGATTGCGTCCGGTGGCGAACGCGTTGGGGGCGGGATCGTCGACGACGTAGAGCCGGGGCTTGGGCAGGCCGGCGGCGATGCACAGGCCTTCCACGAGATTGTGGTACCGCTGGTACTCGGGCCCTTCCGCCGGCTTGGCCCGGCTGGCCGCGAGTGCCACCCGGTCGGAGTAGAAGTACGACCCCCACGCCATCGCGATCGCGAACAGGAGCGCGAACGCCACGCCGATCGCGCCGAATCCCAGCAGGTAATTGAACGCGAGCGCGGCGAGGGCGATGAGCGCGACGAAGAAGAACAGGAGGACGAACGTCCGCCGCTTGTTTCTCGCGATCTGCTCGTACACGAGCGAGGTCTCCTCGCGTTCGGAGCGCCGCTACCGAGTGCCGGGCCGAGCCGGTGGCAAACCCGTGCGCCGAAGGCCGGTCAGAACTCGACCTTGACCGGTCCGGTCGCCTCGGGCTCGCCCTCGAAGTACTCGCGCTTGTCGAAATTGAACATCCCCGCGATGACGTTGCGCGGGAAGGTTTGGAGCTTGTTGTTATACGACAGCACCGAGTCGTTGTAGAACTGCCGGGCATACGCGACCCGGTCCTCGGTTGACGTCAGCTCCTCCTGCAGCGACAGGAAGTTCTGGTTCGCCTTCAGGTCGGGATAGGCCTCGGCCACCGCGAACAGGCTCTTCAGCGCGCCGCTCAGCACGTTCTCGGCTTCCGCTTGCTGCGCCGGGCCCTGGGCGTTGATGGCGTTGGCACGGGCCTGCGTGACACTCTCGAAGACCCCCCGCTCGTGTGCGGCGTAGCCCTTGACCGTGTTCACCAGGTTCGGGATCAGGTCGTAGCGACGCTTGAGCTGGACGTCGATCTGCGACCACGCGTTGTCGATCCGGTTCCGCAACCGGACGAGCCCGTTGTAGCTGAGGATGAAGACCAGGATGAGGAGGACGACGATGACGCCCACCACGATGCCGACGACCACGTGACTGCTCCTGCCTAGGGGAGGACAGGACGCACTCTACCGTCCGCTGTCGTCGCCGCCGCCTCGCTCGCCCGGGGAATCACCGCGGAGTCCGCAACCAGGCCTCGAGCCGATGCATGCCCCGGTCGACGGCCGCGAGGAGGGTGGTGTGCAGCCCGGCATTCGCCGCCGCCAGCACCGCGAGACCGTGCGTCCGTGACGAACCCACCGCCGGGTGGTCGTCGAGTGAGCGACCGTCCGCGTGCGTCACCACGGCGCCGGCTTCACGGGCGATGAGCGCGGCGGCGGCGACGTCGTACGGGAAGTTCGTGCACACCGAGCCTTCGCCCACGGCGAGGAACGCGGCCTCCGTGGCGGGGTACTCGTCAACGATGCGGCGGCCGACGTCGACGTACGCGTCGAGCTGACCCGTGACGAGTCGCGTGATGTTGAACGCCGCGGAGCCGAGATCGAAATACCCGCCACCCATGCCGGAGCCGTCGACGAGCTCCTCGAGCACCACGCTCGTCGGCAGCAGCGGCCGGCCGCGCAGCCCCGCCGTCCAGAACAGGGCCGTCAGGTCGGTGTTCTCGGAGCGTCCGAGCTCGATCGGCTCGCCGGTGGCGGACTCGGCCCGCGGCGGCCGGCCGCGGACGGCCCACAGGCGTTGGCCGCTCTTGAGCTCGTGCACGACGCCGAACGAGACGTCGCCGAGCCGGGCGTCCTCGCTGGGCGGCACCACCGCGACGGACACACAGCACGACTCGAGTCCGGCCGCGGCCGGGCGTGTCCCGTCGACCGGATCCACGACGAGGAACGCGCCGGGCCGGCCGAACGTGACCAGCCCGCGGTCCTCCGAGTAGAAGCCGATGTCACCTGCAGCCGCGAGCGTGTCCTCGACGACCCGTTCGGCGACCTCGTCGATCGCCAACGTCGCGTCCCCGCCTGGAGCTCGGGAGACGCGGTCGCGGGCCGCGGCCGTGCCCAGCATGGGTGCGACTGCGTCGCGCACGCGGGCCGCGACCTCCAGGGCCAGGCGGTCCGGCTCGGTCACCGGGCGACGGCGCGGCGTTCGATCGCCTGCTCGTAGAGCGCCACGAAGCGCTCCGCGAGGTGACGCATCGAGAACTCGGCGGCCCGCTGCTCCCCCGACGCGATCAGCTCCGCCCGGCGACCGGGGTCGTCGAGGACGCGTCGCAACGCGTCACGAAGCGCGGCGGCGTCGCTCGGTTCGACGAGGACAGCGTCGCGGTCGGCGCGAGCCACGTTCCGGAACCCGTCGATGTCGGACGCGACCACGGGCGTGCTGGCCGCCATCGCCTCGAGCAGCACGATCCCGAACGACTCGCCTCCCAGCGCCGGGGCGCAGAACACCGTCGCGGCGCGCAGCCGCCGGGCCTTCTCGTCCTCCGACACCTGACCGATCCACTCGACGTTCGGGACGCCGCGGCGGCGCAGCGCGTCGGTCTCCGCGCCGTCGCCGGCCACCCACAGCACGGCGTCGCGCTCCAGCTCTGCAAACGCGTCGAGCAGCACGTCGAGGCCCTTGCGCGGTTCGTGGCGCCCGACGAACAGGATCGCGGGACGGTCCGTCGACCACGGAGTGGCTTTGGCGAAGTGGGGAACGTCCACGCCGTTGGGCACGATCTCGAACGTGCCGCCGAACGAGTCCTGCGCCATCTCGCCGGCTTGCTCCGAGACGGCGGTGCGGATGGTCAAGCGGCTCACCCAGCGCTTCAGCGGCGGCCGGAACATCGCGTACCACGGGTTGAACCGGTCGAAGTAGGACGCGTGGAACGTGCCGACGAGCGGCTCGTCCGCGCTCAGGAGCAGGGTCTGGGTGGGGCCCGGCACGAGCGGCTCGTGGAGATGGATGACGTCGGGCTCGATGACGCGCCGTGCCTCGAGCGTGCGCCGGGCCACCGGCTTGCCCCCCGCGATCGGCGCGATCGAGCCGTTGGACGAGAAGTTCGTCGACGGGCCGACGGTGATGATGCCGGGCTCGGGAGGCGGTCCGTCGCACGGGCTCACGACGCGGGCATCGACGCCGATCTCGCGCAAGCTGCGCGCGAGGCCGAGCACCTGGTTCTGCACGCCGCCGAACACGGACAGCGAGTACGGCGAGACCAGGAGGACCCGCATCACGACCCGTCGTTCCGGGCGCCGTTCATCGTCAGGTCACTCGGCCAGTTGGGCTGCATGAGGTGCCATTGCACGGGAGCGGCACGGATGAGCTCCTCGAACCGGTGCGCAAGATCCTGGGTGACGCGGGCGACGTCGTCGCGCAAGCGACCCTCACGCCGCGCCGGCACGGGTGGGAGCACGACCCCATGGTGCTCGCCGCGTGGGCGGAAGTACACCGCCGTCGGCAGGAGGGGGGCCCCGGTGCGCAACGCCAGCGTGGCCGGACCGGCCGGCAGGGTCGTGCGCTCACCGAAGAACTCCACCTCGATCCCGTCGCCCGCGATGTCGCGGTCGCAAAGCAGGCACACAACCTGATTGGCGCGGAGCGCTTGGAGGACGACCTTGCCAGCGTCGGGCCCGAGCTCGACCACGGTCATCCCCAGCGCCCGCCGCACCGACGCGAACCACTCGAACAGCTCCGGCGGGTCGACCGGCTCCGCGACCACCGTGGGCGGCAGGCCCTGCATCGACAGCCACGCCCCGGCGAAGTCCCACCCGCCGACGTGCGGCAACGCGATGACGACGCCGTGCCCCGCCGCGATGCCGTCCGAGACGTAGTCGAAGCCCTCGACCTGCATCTCGAGCTCGCCGCGCGCGTCGTTCGGGAGACGGAACAGCTCCAACCAGTACCGGCCGTACGAACCGAACGTCTCCGAAACCGCTCTTCGGAGCTCGAGCCCGTCGAGCGCGCCGTCCGCGGCGCGCTGCAGGTTCCGCGCGACCTGGCGACGCCGACTCGGCATGGCGAAGGCGAGCGTGCGCCCGAGCACCTGTGCCGCCGGTTGCGCCACCGGATCGGGAACGACACGAGCGATCTCGGCGCCGGCCCGGTACGCGAGGTAGGCCGCGCGCGCGGCGACGGAGGTGGGCACGGGACCGTCAGGGA
>JBKPDN010000006.1:0-3177 GCA_046727875.1 Actinomycetota bacterium
ATCCGGGCCCGCCGCAACAAGGCGAACCACGGCAAGCGTCCGAACGCCGGGCGGCGTTGACCCACGCGCTCGCTTAGCTCCGAGCGGGCGTCCTGAGCGTCAGCACCAGCACCACGACTGCGAGGACGGGCAGCGCGGACAGCAAGACCACGTTCAGCACCTGGTCGTCAGTCGAGTACACGTCGAGATGGCGCAGGTGGTACACGAGGTGCGGGATCCCCCACGCCATCCACGCGACGGCGACCGCGATCACGAGCGGGCGGCCCAGTGTGATGAGCGCGGCGATCGTCACCACGGCCAGGGCGAGATTGAGCGCTCCGAAGTCACGCACGAGGTGCTCGTTGTACGGCCCGTCGACACGCACCCACTGCCGCCCCAACCCCGGGTAGTCGTCGTAGAAGGACCGGGGTGCGAACGTCGCCCACAGCCCGAGCTGGACACTCGCGGCCGCCCAGATCGCGAGCACGATCCGCACGATCCACTCACGCATGGCTGGCCTCCCGCGCACGCGCCACTGCCGGCCACCCGTCGCGGACGCTGGGGTACCGGGGCGACCATGCGGTGGCGTCCCGGAACTTCTTGTTGCTGACCCGTTGCGACCGGATGACGGCCTCGGCGCCCGACCCGGCAGTCAGCTTCACGAGCCACGTCGGCATCGGTCGCAGCTTCCGCAGCCCGAACGCTGACGAGAACGCGTCGAGGTACTCGCGCCGGGTGGCCGGCTCGTCCTCGACGACGTTGTAGAGGCCGGCGGGCGCATCGAGCGCGGCCACGGCGGAGCCGGCGATGTCGTCGGTGTGGATCGACGACACGTACCCGTCCGGCTTCCCCGCCAGCATCGACAGGCGCCAGCGGGCGAGGCGGAGCGCCTCGTCCGTGCCGCGCGCGGTGGGCCCGTAGAACGACCCGAACCGCAACACGACGCCGCGGCCTCCCTGGCCGGTAAAGCGGTCGACCATGCGCTCCCCTTCGAGCGTCGGACGCAGCATGGCGATCGACTCGTCGGGCGGTGTCGTCTCGTCGATCCACGCGTCGCCTCGGTCGGGATAGCTGAACGTCACCGACTCCTTCACGAATGTGCTCGCGCCGGTCGTGAGCGCGGCGTCGACGAGCAGCTCGTTCGCTGTGGTGCGGAGCCGGTTGTGCGCCGTCCAGCCGCCCTTGCTCGACATCTTGCGCAGCGGCGGGACATTCGTGGCGAGGTGGAGCACGCCCTCGCACCCGTCGACGGCCGCTTTCACCGCGTCGCCGTCGAACAGGTCGACCGCGACCGGATCGGCCCCGAGCTCACGCAGTCGCGCCGCCTTGTCGTCGGTGCGCGCCACCGCACGCACCTCGTGACCCTTCTCGAGCAGCCCGCGCACGGTCGCGGGGCCGATCGCACCCGTTCCTCCGGTCAGGAACACCCTCATGGCATGACCTCCTGTAGCCAGGTCCCGAACTTCTCCATCGCTTTCGGGCTCGCGTCGCGCGCCACGCCGACTGCAAGGTCGGCCACCGACGTGCGAGCGAGCTCCGCCCGCCACGCTGCGTCGGCCTCGACCATCACCCGGTGGATGCCGCACATCGTCCGGTACTCACGCGCCGGCACCGCGATGGGGCCGCGACGCCGGATCTCGAGGCACTCGAACGCGGCGTCCTCCCCGTCGACGGCCTCGACCACATCGAGCACCGAGATGCCGGCGGGCGGTCGCGCCAGGCGGTAGCCGCCGCGCGGGCCCGTCCCAGCGTCGAGGATCCCAGCGCGCGACATCGCCTGGAGGTGCTTGGCCAGGTAGGCGACAGGCACGCCGTGGAACTCGGCGAGCCGGCCCGTCGGGAGGGCGGCGTCCGGAGGCAGCACCGCGAGGACCACCGCGCAGTGGAGCCCCCACTCGACTCCCTCGGAGAGCCGCATATTCCGGATGCTAGATATCCGGAAAAGGCGTCCGCAAGCTCAGCGCCGGTCGAGCAGCAGCGCCTGCACCGAGCGGCCGATCCGGCCGCGCTCGTCGTACAGGCCGGCGTCGGCGATCCCGACACCCTTGTGCGTCGGCCACGTGCGGGCGTCGAGCCCGACCCACTCGCCCTCGGGCAGGCGGTGCAGATAGATGGTGAGGTCGGGGTTGATGAAGATGTGCTCCTCCCACGTGACGGCGCCGCTGATGCCGTTGCCGAAGTCGGCCGCTGCCGCCACGCGCATGAGCGGCGTGGTCTCCTCGCCCGCGACGACAGGCACGGCGAGCCGGAACCACACCGCCGCCGGCCCGGGAACGCCGAACTCGCCCCGGGCCTGGCTCATCTCCATCGCGAATCCGAAGTTCAGGGGGCCGAGATCCTCGAACCGCTCGCGGCGCGCACCCGGCCCCGGGGTGAGGCGGTCGTCGGGCGGGTCGGCGAACCGCACGTCCGCGTTGCGGATCCGCAGCGCGGTCGCGCGCACGACCTCGGTCTCGTCGGCGAGCACCGACGCCTCCACGAGCTGCACCTTCTTTCCGGGGCGCAGCGTGCGCGCTCGTATCTCGATCGGCTGCATCGGCACCGGCCGCAGGAGCTCGACGGTCATGCGTGCCACGTGGGCGGGCGGTCCCGCGTCGTGGCGCTCCACCGTGCGGGCGAGCAACGCCGCCGCCGGACCACCGTGCTGTGCGTTCGGGTCCCACGGTCCGCGCGCCAGCTCGGTCGGGACGAAGAGGTCGCCGTCGCGGTGGAACACGGCGTCGGGGAGTTCCGGCGGCACGGGCGGCAGCCTACGGGAGCGTTGTTGACGCCCGTGTCAGGGTTCTCGTACCGTCCGCGCCGTGCCGCCGTACGGACGAGCTTGCGAGGGAGCAGAGTGATTTCGCGGCTGCTCGACGGCAAGGTTGCGCTCGTCACCGGGGCCGCGTCGGGCCAGGGGCGAGCGGCGTCGGTCCTGTTCGCGGAGCACGGCGCCCGCATCGCCATCGCCGACATGAACGACGGCGGCGCACGAGAGACGGTCGACCTCGTCGAGGACGCCGGGAGCAAGGCGATCGCTGTGCACGCCGACGTCTCCCAGCGTGCGGACGACGACGGCATGGTCGCCGCCACCGTGGACGCATTCGGCCAGCTGGACGTGCTCTACAACAACGCCGCCATCCAGATGTCGGGCCGGCTCGTCGAGTGCACCGAGGAGCAGTGGGACGTCACGATCGCGACGAACCTCAGCGCGATCTT
>JBKPDN010000007.1:0-2463 GCA_046727875.1 Actinomycetota bacterium
GTCCACGGTCGAGTGTCTAGCGCGCCCCGAATCAGGCCGCCTGGGCACGCCGTAAGCTCGGACGGCATGCGGGTGGTGCTCGGGTCGGACGAGAAGACCGCGCTGACGGACGCCGTCCGGGACGACCTGGAGCAGCGCGGCCACGATGTCGTGCTGGTGGGCCCGCCGGGCGGCGAGCCCATCGGATGGGCCGAGGTCGGCCAGCAGGTCGGCGAGCTCGTCGCCAAGGGCGACGTCGAGACGGGCGTCCTGTTCTGCTGGACGGGCACGGGCGCGTCGATTGCTGCGAACAAGGTGCCGGGCGTGCGCGCCGCCTTGTGCACCGACGCCGCCACCGCCGCCGGCGCCCGGAAGTGGAACGACGCCAACGTGCTCGTCATGGGGCTTCGGCTCACGACCCCCGAGGTGGCACGCGAGCTGCTCGACGCGTGGTTCGCAACCGAGGCGGACCCCGGCGAGGCCGACAACATCGCCCGTTTGGAGAGCCGTCGGTAAGCTCCGACGCCATGCCGACCTACGCCATGCTCACGACGCTCGGGCCCGACGGCTGGGCGACCGTCCGCGAGAACCCCGAACGCATCCGGGAGGTCACGCGCGAGGTCGAGTCGATGGGCCTGAAGGTTGTCGTCCAGTACGCGCTCATGGGCCAGTACGACTTCCTCAACGTGATCGAGGCGCCGGACGAGGCGACGATGGCCCGGGCGGCGATCACACTCGCGGCTCGCGGGACGATGCGGACGACGACGTTGCAAGCCATCTCGGTGGACGAGCTGATCGCGAGCCTGAACGCAGCCGGCTAGCGCTGCGTCGTCCCGCGATCCACCACATCGAGCGCTTCTTCTCCTCGCGCACCTCGTCGTCGACGAACAACGCGGGCAGGACCGATCCGTCGGAGCGGCGGCGGAGCTTGTAGCGAGCCGCGTCGCCCTCGTCGACGATCTCGGCGACCTCGAAGCCCCGTGACCACCTGTCGTCGAAGCGCGAGCGCACCTCGACGCGGGTGCCTTGCCTCATCGCCGCCGAGGCTAACAGGGCACGAACGGGCACGAAACGGGCTTCCGCGTCGGGGCCGCGGTCACTTGCTAGTTTCCGTCCATGGTCGTCTCCGCCTCCGCGCCGCCGGTTCCCAAGACGGGCGCCGGCGGACCAGCGGTGCGAGCACGGCCTCCGACCCTCCGGCTCGAGCGGCGATGCTGGAGCGACGGTGAACGCACGGTGGTCGGGATCGATGAGGTCGGCCGGGGCGCCTGGGCCGGCCCGGTCACGGTGGCTGCGCTCGTCCCCGCCCCCGAGCACCTGCGCGGCGTGCGGGACTCGAAGGAGCTGACGCGGGAGGAGCGCGAAGTCGCCGCCGCCAACGTGCTCGGGTGGGCGGTCGCGGTCGGCGTCGGCCACGCGTCCTACGAGGAGTGCGACGCCCTCGGTATGACCGCCGCGCTGCGCGCCGCCGGCCGCCGGGCGCTGGCCGAGGTGGCGGCGCAGGGTTACGAGCCCGACCGCATCATCCTCGACGGCAACTACGACTACCTCGGGCTCGGGTCGCGTGTGACGACGGTCGTGCGAGGCGACTCGACGTCGCTCGCGGTCGCGGCGGCCTCGTGCGTCGCGAAGGTGACGCGCGACGCGCTCATGCGAGAGGAAGCCGAGCACTACCCCCCGTACGAGTTCGAGTCGAACGTCGGCTACCCGGCGCCCGTCCACAAGTCGGCGCTTGCATGGTACGGACCGAGCGCGATCCATCGTCGCTCGTGGATCTTCATGGACGGCCTGTGCTGGCGGGGCGTCCCGCCGGCGCCGGGCCGGCTGTTCTAGGAGGCGGCCATGGCACTCGATCTGCCCGATCTGCACGATCGGGCGTTGGCGGGGACGCGCCGGTACGTGAGCGGCGTCGGCGGCGATCAGTGGACGGCGGCATCGCCGTGCGAGGGCTGGGACGTGCGCGAGCTGGTCAACCACATCGTGAGCGGCAACTTCTGGGCCGGCGAGCTCGCGCGTGGCAAGACGATCGAGGAGGTGGGGGACCGCCTCGACGGCAACGTGCTCGGTGCCGACCCGACGTTGGCGTACGACGAGTCGGCCCGCGCCGCCAGCGAGGCGTTCCACGCGCCGGGCGCCATGGAAGCGCCGTGCGCGGTGTCGTACGGGCCGGTCCCGGGCGAGGTGTACGCCGGGCACCGGCTCCTCGACGTGTTGATCCACGGCTGGGACGTCGCCAAGGCGACCGGCCAGGACACGGCGCTCGACCCCGATCTCGTCGAGGCGTGCTGGACGGTCGTCGAGCCGCAGAAGGACCTGCTGATCGGCAGCGGCATGTTCGGCACCCACCACGATGCCGAGCCGGGCGCCGACCGCCAGAGCGCGTTGCTCGAGCTCCTGGGCCGCACCCCGTAGTCTCCCTGCTCATGGGCCAGCCGATCACCGTGACGACCCGGCCGGGCGCGTCGCCGTCGGTCAGGCTGTTCG
>JBKPDN010000008.1:0-12943 GCA_046727875.1 Actinomycetota bacterium
CACCGGCGCAGAACGCCCCCGCCAACGGGATCGGCCCGAGCAGCTTCTCGACCAGCGCGGCGTCGTGATCGGGGACCGTGAAGAGGTGCCGGCCCCGGCCGTTGCACGTGAACAGTAGGGCGGCGTCGGCATCGGCCCCACCGAGCAGCTCCTTGAGGTCCTCGTCGGCAGCGCCGGCGTCGCGCACGTGGAACTGCACGGTCTGGCCCACCGACACGTTCTCACCGACCGCCAGCGCGCCCGAGCTCTCGTCCGCGCCCAGCAGATTGCGGACCAGGAAGTCGCCGCGGCCGAACTCCGCCTTGTGCTCGTCGACGACCAGCCCGACGTGCAGGCCGCTGCGCAGCATCTCGCGCTCCTCCTGCGTGGCGGCGGCGGCCAGCTCCTGGAGCCGCTCGATCGCCGGCTTCCCCGCGAGCTCTTCGATCAAGTTCTGCGTGGCGGCGGTGACAACGTAGGGACGGCCGATCGGGCGGCATCCCTGCGACACGAGCGTTCGGACCTCCATCCCGCCGTCGACGAACACGCCCACCGCGCCTTCGTCGACGACTCGATCGTCGAGCACGAGCCGGTTGCCGCCGGGACCACCGGCGGCCGACGCCAGCCCGCCGATGATCTGCAGACCGGGGAGATCGCGGTTGACCCGCTGCAAGAACGCGTCGACCGGGAACGTGAACGGGTCGGCGAACAGCAGCAAGCTGCCCGGGGGTCGGTCGAGGGACGGCCACCCGGTGAGCGCGGGCCCGTCCGGTGTCTCCTGGATCCGGAGGGTGACCGGTGTCAGCTCGGCCGCGTCCATCCGGGCCGCGAACACGGTGAGCGCGGGCGTCTCTTCGATCTCGTGGGGGCCGCCGACGACCGCGACCGCCGTCCCGCCGACGAGCACGCGGGGCTCGAGCACGCCCCGCAACGCGGGCGCGATGTCCTCGAAGGCTCCGACGTGGTGTGGGGACGCGAAGCAGACGGCAAGATCACAGCCTTCGCCGCCGAGCTGCTCGATGATCTCGCCCGCCGCCTCGCCCACCGCTTGCGTGGCGATCGGATGCTGGGACAGGGCCGACGCGAAGGTTGTCACGGCGCGGGAACCGCGGTGAGCGGGACGATCACGCTCGAGCCCGACTCGGTGATCGTGCAGCGGGCCTCGATCGTGCCCGGCTCGGGAAACTCCAGCTCGGGTCGTACGAGGCGGTAGCCGAACTTCCCGGGCTCGACGGAGAACTGCTGGGCGTTGCGGGCGACCTCTTCGCCGTCGCGCGTGAAGACGGCCTCGAGGGTCCCCATGCCGCTGTCGTCGGCCGGCGCGCGCACGAGCACGACGAGATGGGGAGTGATCTGGGCCGGGAACGTGGCCACCGGCTCGGAGAAGAAGGCGCCGGTGATGTCGATGCGCGTCGAGCCGCCCGGAACCTGGCGGAAGTCGAGGTTCTCGACGAACAGCGCCGCCACGATATCCATGGGTCGACACTAGCGAGATGGCCCGGCGGCACGAACGCCGCTGCCACGATGGTGGGCGCTGCGTAGGCTCACCCCCGTGACTGCCGGCGTGGTCGACGAGCTGGCGGGTGCGGTTGCAGCCGTCCTCGACCGGGGGTTGTCGGAGGCGGACTCCATCGCAGCGATGCGCCCGGCAATGGACCGCTTCCTGTCCCGCGCCGCCGAGCTGCCGGGTGAGGTGTCCCAACCCGACACGGACGGCGGCGCGGTCGGGCACCTGCTCTACGGCGACGCCGCCGAGCGGTTCCACATCCTCTCCGTGGTTTTCCCGCCCGGCACGAGCAGCGGGACCCACGAGCACGGATGCTGGGGGATCATCGGGTACGTCGCCGGGCTCGACGAGGAGACTCGTTACCGCCGTGTCGACGGCGGCGACGGCGACGAGGGCTGCGTCCTCGAAGAGGTCGAACGCGTCGTCCACGAGCCCGGGACGACCTCGCGGCTCCTCCCGCCGGACGAGATGCACCACCGCGTGCGAAACCCGGGCTCGGTCGACGGCGTGTCCGTGCACGTCCTGTGTCGGCTCCCCGAATCCCACCCGCACAAGTTCTACGACCGGGAGCGGCACCGGCTGCTGCCGTACCCGTTCCGCCGGCTGCCGGGCGACCTCGTCCGGGCCGAGGTGGAGTTCGACGGGTAGTCCGCTAGCTCGACCGGCCATCGACGCCCACGGCTTGCTCACCGCCGAGCCAGACCGAGCGAACGGCGAGCGAGTCGGGATCGAGGGCGACGAGATCCGCCCGCGCGCCCGCGACGATGCGACCCCTGTCGGTCAGGCCGAGCGCGCGCGCGGGCACGGTCGCAGCCATCTCCACCGCGCGCTCGACCGGAGTGCCCAACCCGACGACATTGCGCACCGCCGTGTCCATGGTGAGCGTCGACCCCAGGAGCGTTCCGTCGGCGAGCCGCGGCGCGCCGTCGTCAGCGATGGCTGCGCCACGGGTTGCGATTCGGTCCGTGACGAGGGCGACGTTCGGCTTGCGGCCGATCGCGAGTCGGAGCGCGGCCGGGTGCACGTGCACGAGATCCGCGATGAGCGTGGGCGTCAGCCGGTCGTCGTCGAGCGCCGCCCCGGCCAGCCCCGGCTCGCGGTGATGGAGCGGCCCCATGCCGTTGAACAGGTGCGTGACGAGCCGGGCGCCGGCGTCAGCTGCGGCGCGCGCTTGCGTGTAGGTCGCGGTCGAGTGTCCGAGCGCAACCGTGACGCCGCGTTCGTGCAACATCCGGGTCGCAGCCAACCCGGGATCGGCTTCTGGCGCCAGCGTCACGATCGCGACGAGATCCGAGAAGGCGTCGACGATGCCCCGCGTCCACTCGCAGTCCGCGGGGCGGAGCAGCGCGACGGGATGCGCGCCCGGAGCGCCGCCGAGGAACGGGCCTTCGAGGTGGACTGCGACGATCGCGGGGAGCGCCGAGCCCTGTGCGTCGGCGCGCGCGGCCCGAACGCGCTCGAGCGCGGAGGCGTAGTCGGCCAGCGGCGCGGTCACGAGAGTCGGGAAGTATGCGGTGACGCCCTGCTCGAGCTGTGCGCGACCGGCGCGACGCCAGCCGTCCCGGTCCGCGGACACGAAGTCGACGTCGTCGACCCCGTTCACCTGGAGGTCGACGAACCCCGGCGCGAGCAGCACCGAACCGAGGTCGAGCGCATCGGCGGGCGCGCGCCGTGAGCCGGCCTCGACGATCACATCCCCGTCCATCGCCACCCAACCCGGGGTCGGCGGACCGGGCGGACAGACCCCCGCGGCCGCGAGCACGCGGGTCACGCGGACATCCGGTCGGTGGCCCGGCCTTCGCGCCAGAGCGTGAGGCGCAGCTCCATCATCCCGACGAGCGTCCGGGGCACGCGTCGCCAGATCGGCGTGCGCGACGGCCGCCGCTCCTGCGCGGTGACGGGGAGCTCCGCGATCGGGAGCCCGGCACGCTCGGTCCGGATCACGAGCTCCGTGTCGAAGAGGTCGGTGCGGAAGCGACAGATGCGGAGGAGCGGATCAACGGCAACTCGTCGCATCGCCTTCATGCCGTGCGTGTCGGAGACCGACAGGGAGAAGACGCCTCGCACGAGCTCGCTGAACACCGTGGTCACGACACGCCGCGGCCACACCCGCTCGTCTCGCGCTCCCGGCGCGCGCTTCGACCCGACGACGATGACAGGCGCGTCGTCCCCACCTTGCAACAGCGCCAGCGCTCGATCGACGAACGCGAGGTCGTAGTAGTCGACGTCGAACGTGACCACGAACTCGCCCTGTGAGGCGAGCACCCCTTCGCGCAGCGCGGCTCCGTAGTCGGCGAGCGCGCGTGACGAAACGCGGACGGCCGCAAGTTCGTCGGCCAGAAGTCGGGCGATCGCCAGCGTTCTGTCGGTCGACCCGTTCTCCACCACGAGGATCTCGATGTCCTGGCCGCGTGCCCGCAACCCTTCATGGACCTCGCGCACGGCGGTCTCGAGGTAGCCGGCTTCGTTGTGCGCGGGCATGACGACCGACAGCATGCGACGCGTCTCAGCCGAGCCGCGCGTCAGGGAAGGGCAGCGCGGCGTCCACACCGGGTAGCGCGGTTGCGTCCGGCCCCGCCTCGACGATCACGACTCGGACACCAGGTGCGTAGAACGTGTCGTCAGGCCCTACGGCTGCGGGAGCGTTGTCCGCGTTGACGTGGAGCGGGTCCCGTGGCCGTTGCGCCCACGCCTGGTAGCGGGCCAGCGCGAAGCGGCACAGCCGATCGATTGCGGATTGTCCTTCCACTACCGCGAGGTCGACATCGAGACCGGGTCGGCCGTCGGCGAGCTGCACGACGGCCGGATAGACGGCGAAACGCGGGCCGAACGCAACGTGCTTCACCCGGCGCGCTGCGCTCCACGAGAAGACGGCCGCGAACGCATGGATCATGGCAAGCTCGGCATCGGGGCGGAAGGCTCTCCCGTTGCCGTCCCGAGCCATGTGCACGACCGGGTACGTCTGCTGGATCAGCCTGAGTGCGGCGAGTCCGGCCTCAGCCTCGGACGCGGCTGCGTCGAGCCACGGCTCGAGCTCGGACCCGAGCGGATCCTCGGGAGCGTCGGCCCACGCGCGTCGGGCGTCCTGTACCGCAGTGAGGTGGTCGCGGACCGCGCCCACAGCATCGGGCCAGTCCGGGCCGGCGACCGCGTTTTCCAACGCCGTCACCAGTGCGTGCGCCTCGAGGTGCTCGGGCGGCAGTAACGGTCCGTCGGCGCACGCGGCCGCCAGGGCCTGGAGCGCCGACGCACGCGACTTGCCGACGGCGGCGATCGCGCGTGACCACGAGGCCTCGGGGTCGTAGCGCCGCGGCTCACTCAGGAAGTCGGCCGCCGTCGCGAGCGCGACCTGTGACGCGTGCGGCTGCAGCATGGGGTTGCACAGCACGCCGTCCAGCTCGTCGGTGAGCTCGGGCTCCCGGCCGCGGTACGGACCCAGGTGCAGCGACGGCTCCATCGTGCCGTCGTTGACGGGATAGTTGTCCCACAAGAGCGGTTTGCGCCCGGCGAGCGCCGCCGCCCAGGCGCGCGCGTCGGCGGCGCGGATGACCGGGGAGCAGACCGTCGGACCGGTCCACATCACGTCGACGTCAGGCGGCAGGCCCGCAGCGACGCCGTGAAGGTACGAGGTGGGCCGGGTGCCGACGTATTCCGTGGGCACCAGCGTCAGGTGCGCATCGGGTCGCCGGGAGCGCAGCGCGTCGAGCAGCCAGGTCGTCAGGTCGGCCTGGGCGCCGGCGAGGTCCGGCCGGTTCGGGATGTCGTCGAGCGCGAGCACGATCCAGTCGACGCCGGCGTCGAGCATCGGGGCCAGCTTCTCGACCACCTCGGCGCGGTCGCGACCGGATCCGTAGTCGATGTCGAGGCCGGGAGACAGCGCGAATCCGAACCGGCTGCCGAGCTCGGCCGCGCGTTGGGCGAGCTGACGGAAGCGGTGGATCTCGTCGGCGTCGTACGCGGCGCGCCACTCGTCGCGGTGCTTGGGATCGCTCTTCGGCGCGTACACATACGCGTTCATGCCGCGCTCGGCGAGGAACTCGACCAGTGCCAGTCGGGCCGCGTGCGACCACGGCGGGCCGTAGAAGCCTTCGATGACGCCCCGCAACGGGACCTGCCGAGGCACTTCGGTAGGCTACCGACGACTTTCGGGGGGATTGCCGATGAGCCGGATGCCGGACTTGCTGCGCCTGCACGCGGACGCTTCCGGTGACCGCACCGCCGTGATCGTCGACGCAGCCGGGGGCGCGCGACCCGCCGCCGTGTCGTTCGCGGAGCTGAACGCGACCGTGAATCGCCTCGCACACGCACTGCGATCCCACGGGATGAAGCGAGGAGAGCGGCTTGTCTGGTGCGGGCCCAACTCGCTCGAGGTCATGACGACCATCCACGCCGCGCGCAAGGCCGGGCAGATCGCGGTTCCCCTCTCGTACCGCTTCAACGCCGACGAGATGCAGTACGTGATCGACAACTCGGACGCGACGCTGGTCGTGGTGGACGCCGAGCAGGCGCCGCTCGTGGCCGAGATCCGGGATCGAATCCCGAAGGTCAGGGCGGTCATCACGTACGGCGGCGACGTGCCCGACGGGTTCGAGGCGTGGGACGACGTCCTGGCGGCGGAGCCCGAGGACGAGCCCACCGCGGACGAGTCGGAGTCGGACGCGGTCGGCGCGCAGATGCTCTACACGTCCGGGACCACGGGCAAGCCCAAGGGTGCCGTGCGCACGAGCAGCGATCCGGTGATCGTCGGCGCGTTGCTCGGGGAGCTCGCGCTCGTCCCGGGTGCGGAAGTGCACATCACGACCGGGCCCCTCTACCACTCGGGACCGCTGGCGTTCGCGGTGATCAGCCACACACTGGGCTGCCCGATCGTCATCCTGCGCAAGTTCGACCCGTCGGCATGGCTGCGGCTCGTCAAGGAGCACCGCGTTACGAATACCTTCTCCGCTCCCACGCAGCTGAAGCGGCTGGTCACCCTCCCGCCCGGCGAGCTGGCGGACGCCGACCTCTCGTCCATGCGCTGTCTGATCGCCAACGCGGCGCCGGTGCCGTACGCGCTCAAGGAGGAGATCGTCGAGAAGCTCGGCGATGGCTTCCTCTTCGAGGTGTACGGCTCCACCGAGCTCGGCATCGTGACCGTCCTGAAGCCCGCCGACCAGCTCCGCAAGCCGGGGTCGTGCGGAAAGGTCTACGGAGGCATCGAGGTGAAGCTCGTCAAGGACGACGGCGCCGAGGCCGACGTCGGCGAGCCGGGTGAGTTGTTCATCCGCACCGGTCTGGCCATGGACGGGTACCACCGCACGGAGGAGCAGCTCGCGGAGCTCGCGGACGGCGGATGGAAGTCGGTCGGGGACGTCGCGTACCGCGACGACGAGGGGTTCCTCTACATCTGCGATCGCAAGAAGGACATGATCATCTCCGGCGGCGTGAACATCTACCCGGCGGAGATCGAGGCCGTGCTCCACGCGCACCCGCAGGTGCTCGACGCCGCTGTCTTCGGGATCCCGGACGACGAATGGGGCGAGAGCGTCTACGCGGTCGTGCAGCCGAAGTCGGGCGAGACCGTCGACCTCGCCGAGCTGCAAGTGTTCGTCGACGACCGCGTCGCGCGCTACAAGCGCCCGCGCCGGTACGAGGTCCGCGACGAGTTGCCCCGGACGGACGCCGGGAAGCTCCTGAAGCGCGTCCTGCGTGACGAGTTCTGGCGAGACCGCGCCACCGCGGTGTGACCCGAGCCGTCGCGCGCACGCTGTCGGAGTTCGACTCGAAGCGCCTCCTGGCGTCGGCCGGCGTCCCGGTCCTCGACGAGCGACTCGTCGACGCACCCGACGACGCGGCAGCTGCCGCGCGCGAGCTGACGGCCGACGGCGGAGCAGTGGTCGTGAAGCTGTGTGGGCCCGGCGTCGCGCACAAGACGGAACGCGGCCTCGTGCGCCTCGGGCTCCGCGGCGACGCCGAGGTGCGCGAGGCGGCCGGCGCGTTGCTTGCCGCCGCGCAACCGGGCGACGGCGGCGACGGGGAGGTGGGGGTCCTCGTGGCGCCGATGGTGCGGGGGAGCCGCGAGCTGATCGCAGGCGTGCAGCGCGACGGCCAGTTCGGGCCGTGCGTGATGGTGGGCGTGGGTGGGGTGCTCGCGGAGGCCCTCGCCGACGTGGCGTTCCGGCTCGCGCCCCTCGAGCCGGTGGACGCCGAGGAGATGCTCGAAGATCTCGCGACGCAGACGCTGCTCGGCCCGTTCCGAGGCGAGCCGCCCGTCGACCGGGCTGCGGTCACCGCGGTGCTCCTCGCGTTGTCGCGCCTGGTGGAGACCAACCCTGACGTGGTGTCCGCTGACGTGAACCCGCTCGTCGTGGTGGACGGCGAGCCCGTGGCCGTCGACGCGCTGGTCGAGGTGCAGGTGTGACGTCTCCCACGCCGGAGCAGTGGCGGGCGTTGTTCGAGCCCCACGGCGTCGTGGTCGCGGGCGCGTCGAGCCATCCGGGCAAGTTCGGGTTCGTCGCGCTCCACAACATCCTCCGGCACGACTACCCGGGAGATGTCTTCGCCACGAACCTCGAGGGGGGCGAGATACTCGGCCGGCGCGCGCTCACCTCGATCGACGAAGTGCCGGAGGGCGCCGCCGATCTCGTGTTCGTGTGCACGCCCGCGCCCGCCAACGCCGACTTGCTGAAGGCGTGCGCGGCGAAGGGTGTGCAGGCGGCCTTCGTGACCTCGGCCGGATACGGCGAGGCAGGCGAAGAGGGGCGTGCCGCCGAGCAGGAGCTCGTGGCGCTTACACGCGACCTCGGCATGTTGCTGGTCGGTCCGAACGGGCAAGGCGTCGTCTCGACGCCCGCGTCGCTGTGCGCGCAGATCGTCGCCCCGTACCCGCCGCGCGGGCGGATCGGCATCGTGAGCCAGTCCGGCAACTTCGTGTCGTCGTTCCAGAACTACGCCGTCCAGACGGGTATTGGCGTGAGCCGGGCGGTGTCGGCAGGAAACGCGGCCGCGGTCACGGTGCCGGACTTCCTCGAGTACTACGCGGGCGACGACGAGACCGCGGTGGCGCTGGCCTACGTCGAGGGCGTGTCCGACGGGCGCGCCTTCTTCGAGCGGATCCGAGACGTCGGTCGCCGGAAGCCGCTGGTCCTCTTGAAAGGCGGTCTGACGGCCGGAGGCCAGCGGGCGGCGGCCTCCCACACGGGCGCGCTCGCGTCCGACGAGCGCGTCTTCGAGGGGATGTGCCGCCAAGCGGGGGCGACGCGCCCCGAGACCGTCGAAGAGGCGTTCGAGGCGGCCGCGACCTTCGCGACGCAGCCGCTGCCGCGCGGTCCTCGGGTCGCGGTGCTCACCACCGCCGGAGGGTGGGGCGTCGTGACCGCCGACGCCGTCACGCGGGCCGGGCTCGAGCTGCTCCCGCTGCCCGACGACCTCCGGTCGGCGATCGACACCAAGCTCCCGCCCCGCTGGAGCCGCAACAACCCGGTTGACCTCGCGGGCGCCGAGACGCGTGACACCATTCCCGAGGTCATGGAGCTCATCGCATCCCACGACGCGGTCGACGCGGTCGTATACCTGGGCCTCGGTATCCAGTCGAACCAGGCGCGACTGCTGCGGACCGGTCCCTACTACCCGGAGCACGGGCTCGAGCGGATCGTCGCGTATCACGAGCGGCAAGACGAGCGCTTCGCGCGCGCGGCGGCCGACATCTCCGATGCCACGGGCAAGCCGATCCTCACCGCCACCGAGCTCGCGGTTGCGGATCCCGACAACGTGGGTCCCCGCACGGTGCGCGCGACCGGCCGCGTCTGCTACGCGTCGTCGAACCGCGCCGTGACCGCGCTGGCGCACCTCTGGCGCTACGCGCGGTACCGGCAGCGCAGAGGTCTGTGATCGAAGCGACCGCGATCCGCCGGATCATCGCGCTCGCCCTCGTCACGGCGGCGGTGGGCTGCGCGTTCCTCGCGTTGCGAAGCGACGACGCGCCCGCCGCGGGTGCGCAGAAGCCGCGTCTCGCGACGCCGCTGTGGTCACCGCGGCGGGTGCCACAACCGATCGTCGACGCGGTCGGGGCACAGCGCCTGCAATCGCGGCTCGACGCCGAGCTCGGTGGGGGCCAGAGCTGCGTCGTGGTAAACGCCGGATCCGGAGACGTCGCCTCGCACAACCCGAATCTGGCGGTCGCGCCTGCTTCGACCGAGAAGCTTCTCACGAGCCTCGCGACGATGAGCGCGCTGGGGCCCGACTTCAAGTACGAGACGAAGGTCGTCGCACCCTCCGACCCCGCGAACGGGAGCGTGGACCGGTTGTGGCTCGTCGGGGCGGGCGATCCCTCGCTCAGCACCCCCGACTACCCGGGCATGGTCGAGTCGAACCCGCGCAGGGATACCGAAGAGCAGGCGACGGGCCCGAGCAAGTCCACGACGTCGCTCGCCACGCTGGCGGATGCCATCGCCGCCGCCGGCGTGCGGAACGTCCCGGGCGGCGTCCAGGGCGACGACTCGCGCTACGAGGCGGTGCGATACGAGCCGACGTGGGATCCGACGTACCGGACCGACCCGGAGATCGGGCCCGTCGGCGCGCTGACCGTGAACCACGGCATGAGCGCGATCCAGCCGAAGCTCACAGCCGTGGACGATCCGGCGGTGTTCGCGGCGACCGAGCTCAGCGATCTGCTCCGGGCACGCGGCGTGTCGGTCGGCACGCCCGGGCGGTCCACTGCCCCGGAAGGTGCCAAGCCGGTTGCGTCGGTTCAGTCGGCGCCCCTCCACGACATCGTGGCCGCCGCGCTCGAATCCAGCGACAACCTGGCGATGGAGATGTTCGCCCGTGAGATCGGTCTCAAGGTCGCGAACCAGGGGACGACGGCAGCCGGCGCCAAGGCGATCGTCGACAAGGTCCACGAGCTCGGCGTACCGGTCGACGGCGTCGCGCTCGTCGACGCGTCGGGGCTGGACTACGCGGATCGGGTGTCGTGCCAGACCCTGATGAGCGTCCTTGGCTTCGGTGCGCGTCCCGAGTTCAACGCGCTCTGGAATGGTCTCGCGGTCGCAGGGCAGACCGGCACACTCGCCGACGAGTTCCGCGGCTCGGCACTCACCGGCAAGCTGCGAGCGAAGACCGGGTCGCTCCAGGGCGTCACCGGGCTGGCCGGGCTCGTCGACACCGGCCGCGCTGTCGTGTTCTCGTACCTTGCCAACGGCAACTTCACCCGGGGAACAGGGGTCGGCATGCGCGGTCGTGTGGCCGAGATCATCGGACAGTTTCCCGACGCCCCGCCGCCAGACCAGCTCGTACCCATGCCGTTGGCGCCCGCGCCGGCCGCGGGACAATAGCGAGGCGGCGTGACGGTTGCGCACATGCTCGTCGGCGGCGACAATCCCGCCCCGGTCCCGAAGGAGTAGCCGTGGACGACTCGGCGTCGAACCCGGCGAGCAGCCGCACCCCTCCGCTCCCGGAGCTCGTCCGCGAGCTGTGGGAGCTCATCGTCGCCTACTTCAAGCAGGAGACGGTCGTCCCGCTCCAGCAGCTCGGCCGGTACATCGCGTTCGGCCTGCTCGGCGCGCTGCTGCTCGGCGTGGGTGCGCTCCTGCTCGCGATGTCGGGTCTGCGCGCGCTCCAGGAGGAGACCGGCTCGACGTTCACGGGCAACTGGTCCTGGGCCCCGTACGCCATCATGTTCGTCGTGCTCGTCGCCGGCGGCGCGATCACCTGGAAGGCCCGCGGCGTCCGGCGCAACCGAAGGGAACCCCGATGACGAGCGACGGCAGCACCGAGACCCGCCCCGGCGTCGACCGCCCGATCACGCGTGCCGACCTCGAGGCGAAGTTCGACCAGCTCCGCGGCTCGACGGCGCCGACCGAGACGACGCGCAACCTCGGGCTGACGGCGGGGATCGTCGCCGCGATCGTGATTGTCCTCGTTGCGTATCTGCTGGGCCGGCGGCGCGGCAAGAAGCGGCGCACGATCGTCGAAGTGGTGCGTGCGTAATGACCGTCGACGTTCTCATCCGCATCGCGCGCACCGGACTGCGGCGCGGCATCCGCTACGGCTCACGCCGGTGGCTCTTCGCGGGCATCACCGCCGGGCTCCTCGCCCTCGCCCGGCGCGCGGTGTCCGAGCCCCGACGGACGGTGTACAGGGCGGAGTTGAAGCCCGGCGAGCAACTCCAGATCCGCACGATCCCGAGAAACCCGTAGCCGTCCGGGCGAAGACCGCCCGGTACCCTTGCGGGTCGTGAAGGTGGTGCTGCGCAATCCGCGGCGCGAGCTCGAGATGCCGGGACCGCTCACGGTGTCGGCGCTGTTGGAGCGGCTCGAGCTCAACCCGGAGTCGGTGCTCGTCATCCAGGGCGACACGCTTGTGACGCGCGACGCGCGCCTCGCCGACGCCGACGTCATCGAGATCCGGCCGGTGACCTCTGGGGGCGCCACGTGAAGTGCCGCGTGTGCCGTGAGCCGGCGGTCATCGACATTCGCCGTCACAACGCCGCGTTCTGCCGCGACCACTTTCTCCGGCACTGCTCCGAGCAGGTCCGCCGGGCGATCAAGGACCACGACATGCTCCACCCCGGCGAGCGGGTCATCGTCGCGGTATCCGGCGGCAAGGACTCGCTCGCGCTCTGGGAGCTTCTCGTCGAGCTCGGGTACGCCGCCGACGGCCTCTACCTCGGGCTCGGAATCGGCGACTACTCGGACGCGTCGGGGCTCGCGGCGCGAGCGTTCGCCCACGACCGCGGGTTCAAGCTCCACGAGGTCGATCTCGCCGCCGACCTCGGCTACGACATCCCGAGTGCCGCGGCGGCGACGCACCGGGCGCCGTGTGGCGCGTGCGGCATGTCGAAACGGCACTTGTTCAACGCGGTCGCCGTGGAGCACGGCTACGACGTCGTGGCGACCGGTCACAACCTCGACGACGAGGCCGCGGTGTTGCTGGGCAACGTGTTGCGATGGGAGGCCGGCTACCTCGGACGGCAGCACCCGGTGCTTCCGGCGCGGCCGGGCTTCGCCCGCAAGGTGAAGCCGCTGTACCGGCTGGGGGAGCGCGAGACGGCGGCGTACTGCGTGCTGCGCGGTATCGACTACCAGGTCGAGGAGTGCCCGATGGCCGCCGGGAACCGGCACCTCGGTTACAAGGAGGTGCTCGACGCGCTCGAGGAGCGCTCGCCCGGCGCCAAGGCGTCGTTCGTGTTCGGGTTCCTCGACCGCGCGCATGACCGCTTCACCGATGACGCCGATGTCGAGCGCGAAGGCCTGCAGGCGTGCATGGTGTGCGGCTCGCCCACGACGGGTGAGGTGTGCGCCTTCTGCCGGCTGCGCGACCGCGTCGCTTCCTCGGTCCACGACGCCGGGTAGCGCCGTGCCTCGACCCTTCGTCGTCGGTGACCGCGTGCTGCTCGTCGACGCCAAGCGCCGCCGGCACCTTGTAACGCTCGCCGAGGGCGGCTCGTTCCACTCACACGCCGGCGTTGTCCCGCACGCC
>JBKPDN010000009.1:0-2432 GCA_046727875.1 Actinomycetota bacterium
GGCCGAGGGTGTGACGCCGTGGCCGCAAGACGTGACGGCGCAGATGGTTCAGAACTTCCTCGCCGGCGGCGCGGCGATCAACGTGCTCGCGCGCCAGACGGGCGCGCGCGTGGTGGTGGTCGATGTCGGCGTCGCCGCCGAGCTCGACGCCGCGCCCGGTCTCGTGCGCCGGAAGGTGCGCGCCGGCACCGGGAACCTCGCGCGCGAGCCCGCGATGACCGTCGCCGAGGCCCGGCAAGCGCTCGACGTCGGCGCCGCCGTCGCGGCGCGCCTCGTCGCCGACGGCGCCCGCTGCCTCGTGACGGGCGACATGGGCATCGGCAACACCACGCCGTCCGCCGCCCTCGTCGCCACGTTCACCGGGCACCCGGCCGCCGAGGTCACGGGCCGGGGCACCGGCATCGACGACCCGACCCTGGCGCGCAAGATCGCGGCGGTCGAGGCAGGACTCGCGCGCACGCCGCGCCGGGACGACGCCGTTGCCGTACTGGCCTCGCTCGGTGGCCTCGAGATCGCGGCGCTGACCGGTTTCGTGGTCGGCGGCGCGGCGGCACGGGTCCCTGTCGTCGTCGACGGCGTCATCGCGGGCGCGGCAACGCTCACCGCCGCGCAGCTCGTGCCTGCCGCGGTGCCGTTCTTCTTCGCCGGGCACCGGTCGACCGAGCCCGCCGCCCGCGTGGTCCTCGACACGCTCGAGCTCGAGCCCATCCTCGACCTCGAGCTCCGTCTCGGCGAAGGCAGCGGCGCGTGCCTGGCCCTGCCCGTGCTCGAGGCGGCGGCGCGCATCCTCGGCGAGATGGCGACCTTCGACGCCGCCGGCGTCACGGACAAACCGGACTGACGCTCCGCTTCGCCCTGGCGCCATTCCGGGCGCGAACGTGGCCGCGTGCTGATCGACCGGTTCCTACCGGACTACGACGTCGTCGAGCACCACGAGGTCGACGTCGACGCGCCGGTCGACCACGCGTACCGCGCGGTGAAGGAGCTCGACCTCGCGCGATCACCCGTCGTCCTCGCGTTGCTGTTCGCGCGCGGACTCCCGACCATGTTCACAGGAGCGGTGAAGCCGAAGCGCCGGCTCGGCCTCAACGAGATCGTCGACTCCGGCTTCGTCGTCCTCGGCGAGGAGCCGGACCGCGAGCTCGTCCTCGGCGTGGTCGGCAAGTTCTGGCGCCCGACCAGCGGCGTCCACCCCATCGAAGCGGACGAGTTCGCGGGCTTCGACACTCCCGGGTTCGCCAAGGGGGCGTGGAACTTCGTCGTCTCCGAGCGACCCGCCGGTGGCTCCAAGGTCGAGACCGAGACCCGGGTGGCGTGCACCGACGACGACGCGCGCCGGCGGTTCTCCCGCTACTGGTGGCTCATCGGCCCCTTCAGCGCGCTCATCCGCCGCGTCATGCTCCGAGAAATCAAGCGCGACGCCGAACGCAAGGATTTCGGCGTCGCTCGGCCCGAATAATCCGGGTCCTGCGACGCCAAAGCACGAAGTGCGCTAGGACGCCCGGCCCATGGCGGCGCGTGAATCCCACGCCGCGTACAAGCTCGCGTAGCGACCCTCGTGCGCGATCAGCTCGTCGTGCGTGCCGATCTCGGCGACGCGCCCGTCGTCGACGACGGCGATGCGGTCGGCGCGTGCCGCGGTCGAGAGCCGGTGCGCCACCACCACGACCGTCCGGCCCTCGGTCAGGCGGCTGAGCGCCCGCTCGACGGCGCGCTCGGTCCCCGGGTCGAGGCTCGACGTGGCCTCGTCCAGGACGAGCAGCGCCGGATCGGCCAGCGCCGCCCGCACGAGCGACACCAGCTGACGCTCTCCCGCCGACAGGCGCGTCCCGCGCTCGCGCACCTCGGTGTCGAGACCGTCGGGGAAGGCGGCGAACCGGTCGCCCACACCGAGGGCGGCGATCGCGTCGCTGATCTCTTCATCGGTGGCGTCGGCCTTCCCGACGATCACGTTGTCGCGCACCGTCCCCGCGAACAGGAATCCCTCCTGGGGCACGACCACGATGCGCTCGCGCAGCGATCGCAGCGTCGCGTCGCGCAAGTCGACGTCGGCGTATTCGACCCGGCCCTCGCGAGGGTCGTAGAAGCGGGCTATGAGCTTCGCGAGCGTCGACTTGCCGGCCCCGGTCGGTCCGACCAGCGCCAGCCGCTCGCCGAGCCGGACGCGCAACGAGATGTCGTGCAGCACCTCTTCGGCTCCATAGGCGAACGACACGTGCTCGAGCTCGAGGCCACCCTGGTCCGGTAGGTCGACGGCGCCTGGGCGCTCGCCGATCGACGGCTTCTCGTCGAGGAGCTCGAAGAGCTTCTGGAGCGCGGCGCCGGCCTGCTGCAGCGTGTTGTACAGCTGGCTGAGCTGCTGGATCGGCTCGAACAGGTTGTTGAGATACAGCACGAAGGCAGCCACGGTGCCGATCGTGACGATGTCGTAC
>JBKPDN010000010.1:0-4644 GCA_046727875.1 Actinomycetota bacterium
CCGTCGTCGATCTCGAGCACCCACGTCGAGGCCTTCGGGAAGCGCAGCTCGCTGGGCGCGGCATCGTCACCGGCGTCGAGTCGGACGTGCTGGCTGCTGAGGTGGTGCAGGATCTCGCCGATCACGTCGCCGTGCGTGCACAGCACGGTGGGTTCGTCCTTGACCTTGTCGATGAGCCGGAGCGCCTCGCTCAGCGGCGTTCCCTCCGCCAGCTCGTCGGCGTCCTCGACCGCGACGCCCCGGGTCTCGGCCAGCGGTTCCACCGTCTCGCGGCAGCGCACGTAGGGGCTCGTCAGGACCCGTGTGATCGGCTCGTCGCGCAGCAGCGCGAGGAGCGCGGCCGCCTGACGGTGCCCCGCCTTCGAGAGCGGCCGCTCCTCGTCGGGCCCACCCCAGGCACTTCGGCTCCCGGCTTTCGCGTGACGGACCAGAGAGAGCTTCAGGAGCGGGCCTCCGCTTCGGCGATCAGCTTCCGGTCGTGGTCGTGGCTGAGCAGCTTGCCCGCATCGGCGGCCGAGCACCAGCGCACCTCGTCGATCTCGTGGTTGGGCCGGAACTTCGGGGTCTTGCTGTCGACCGGCTCCATGAGCCAGTAGCGGACCTGCTTGAGCTGACCCTTGCGGTCGCGGTAGCGGGTCGCCTCGAGCTCGGGCCCGAGCGTGCACCGCACGCCGGTCTCCTCCTCGACCTCCCGCAGCGCCGCCTCCTCGTCGGTCTCGCCTGGGTCGACCTTGCCCTTCGGCAGGCTCCAGTCGTCGTACCGGGGCCGGTGGACGAGGGCGTACTCGACCTTCCCGTTCTGGGTCCGCCGGCGCACGACACCCCCGCCCGCCCGCACGAGCGGCTCGCTGGGCGGGAGCGGCGACCGCCGGCGCCACAGCTTCAGAGCCACTGCCGCAGCCGCTTCTTGCTCGCCATCCGCCAGACGTCGTGCCACGCGGCACGCGTGCGCTCGATGTCGATGCGCTCGAGGCTCGCGAGCTGCCCGGCGACGAACACCTCGCGGCCCGTCGCCTTCGACGCGACGTCACGCAGCCACTGCTCGGCCACGACCGCGTCCTGGTGCGCGCCCAGCACGTCCTGCAGGTCCGACATCGCACGCGCAAAGGCGCGCGCCGGCTTCCCGACTGCCGGCGCCACGGCCTCGGTCGAGTAGCGGCAGTGCTTGGCGCGCTTGCGGATGTCGTGCAGCATCTCGTCGGGCGGATCGTCGGGCAGCTCCTCGACCGTGGCGCGCAGCTTGTCCCACGGCACGCGGACGAGCGGCGGGAGCACCGCCGATGCCGCGTCGTCGGCCGCTGTTCCGACGAGTGCCGGCTCGCGGGCCGCTTCCACGAGCCGGTCGAGGAGCTCGGCGTAACGCGGCGCCCGTAGCGCGTCCCGCAGCGTGCGCCGCTCGGCGTCCCATCTCTGGAGGAGCCGGTGGACGATCGGCTTGGCGGCCTCCTGGTCGGCGGCAGGGAGTCGCTCGATGCGGGTGCGCAGCCGATCGAGCATGACCTCCGTGTCGCGCACCGCGCCGAGGTCGGTACCGAGCTGCCGCAGGTCGTGGCGCAGGGAGTGCGTCCAATCGTGGTCGAGGAGGTCGCCGAACGTGCGGAGGTCCGATCGCAGGCGGCGGGTCGCGACGCGCGCCTGGTGCACGTCCTCGGGGTCGTCACCGAGCCGGACGCCCGGATCGTGCGCGATGAGGCGCACGACCGACGCCGCCAGCGCGCCGCGGATCACGTCGCCGGCCGACGGCGAGGGTCCAAGGCGTCCGAGCGGCGCGACGTCCGGCGGCTCCAGCGCGCGCCAGCCGAGCGCGCGCACGACCTTGGGCGTCGGCTCGGGCGGACCGGCACCGGCCGCGCGCAGCCGGGAGAGAAGCGCGTCGGCGAGGCCCTTCGGGGCGGCGTCGTCGAGCTCCACCTCGAGCTCGCGGAAGCGGGCCGCGACGCGCCCGCCGTCGCGCACCGTCACCTCGTCGTCGAGGACGTCACCCAGCGGCTTGCCCGACTCGTCCTGCAGCTCGACGCGGCGCCGGCGCGTGCGGAGCCGCGCCACCGGCCCCACCTTTCCGGTCCGAACGAGCGCCGTTACGAGGTCCAGCGCCACCTCGGGGGGCTCCCCGGGCTCGCCCTCGAAGCGGTGCTCGTCCCGCGGGAGCGGCGGCCCGCTCACTGTCTCGCGCCCGAGCTGGACGATCCAGCCCTCGTCGCTGCGGTAGAGCAGGGTCGCGCCCGACCGAGAGAGCCGGAGGTCGGGCGTGTCGTAGTACGTCGACTCGAAGGCAGCGGGCTCGACCGCCTCGGCGACGATCCCGTCAGCGGCGCCGCTGAGCTGGGGAAGGTGGAAGCCGGGCGGCGACGAGAGCTGGTGACGCGAGCTCACGCCCGAGGTTCGGTCGTTGCGCGTGCGCGCTGGGTGGCGAGGTCCTGGAGCTGGCGATGCGTGTTGATGCCGGCGGTGCCGGACACGCGCCGCCACGTCCCGTCGCGATCGAGCTGCCACGCCAGCGTGTCGTCGGCGAGGTTGATCGCGAGGATCTCGTCGAGCCGTTCGCGCATCGCGGCGGCCGTCACGGGGACGAGGGCCTCGACCCGTCGGTCGAGGTTGCGGGGCATGAGGTCGGCCGAGCCGATGATGTACTCGGCCGTGTCGGGATCGAGCCCGAACCGGTAGATGCGGGAGTGCTCGAGGAACTGGCCCACGATCGACCGCACCCGGATCGTCTCCGACAAGCCCGGCACTCCGGCGCGGAGGCAGCAGATGCCGCGCACGATGAGGTCGATCGGCGTCCCTGCCTGCGACGCGGTGTACAGCGCGTCGATCATGTCGGGGTCGACGAGGCTGTTCATCTTCATCGTGATGCGCCCCGCCGATCCGAGATCGCGCTGGCGCTCGATCCGCTTCAGGAGCTCGGGGCGGATCGTGACCGGGGCGACGAGCAGCTTGCGGTAGTGACCCTGCCGGCTGTAGCCGGTGAGGTAGTTGAACAGCTCGGTGAGATCGGCGCCGAGATCGGGATCGGCGGAGAGCAGCCCGAGATCCTCGTACGTCGTGGCGGTCTTCGGGTTGTAGTTGCCGGTGCCGACGTGGCAGTAGCGGCGGATGCCGTCGGGCTCCTGGCGGACGACGAGCAGGATCTTGGCGTGCGTCTTGAGCCCGACGAGGCCGTACACCACATGGATGCCCGCCTCCTCGAACAGTTGCGCGCGCTCGATATTCGCCTGCTCGTCGAAGCGCGCCTTGAGCTCGACGAGCGCCACCACCTGTTTGTCCTGCTCGGCGGCGTGGATGAGCGAGCGAACGAGCCGGGTGTCGGGGCCCGCGGTGCGGTACAGCGTCTGCTTGATCGCGAGCACCTGCGGATCGCGCGACGCCTGCTCGACGAACGCCTCGATCGACGTGGCGAACGAGTCGTACGGATGGTGGACGAGCACATCGCCCTGCTGGAGCACGCGGAACATGTCGGGCGGGGTTTCGTTGCGGGCGAGGACAGGCTGGGTCTGCGGCGTCCACGGCTCGTCCTTGAGCTCGGAGCGGTCGAGCCCATAGAGCCCCCACAGCGAGCTGAGCCCCAGGGGACCGTCGGCGACATAGACGTCGGCGTCGTCGAGCTCGAGCTCGCGGCAGAGCAGCTCGAGCACTTCGTCGCTCATCTTCCCGTCGACCTCGAGGCGGACGACGCGTCCGAACTTCGTCCGCCGGCGCAGGATCAGCTCCATCGCCTCGAGCAGGTCCTCCGCCTCGTCCGAGAGCTCGAAGTCGGCGTCGCGAGTAACTCGGAACGGGTGGTGGGCGACGGTCTCCATCCCCGGGAACAAGCTGTCGAGATGCGCCGCGATCACCTGCTCGAGCGCCACGAACCGCTGCCCGTCGGGCAACCCGAGGAAGCGGGGCAGCAGCGGCGGCACCTTCACGCGGGCGAAGCGCTCCTCGCCCGTGGACGGGTCGCGCACCACGACCGCGAGGTTCAGCGACAGGTTCGAGATGTACGGGAACGGGTGCGCCGGGTCCACCGCCAGCGGCGTGAGCACGGGAAACACCCGCTCGTCGAACACGTCGCGGAGGTGGGCTCGATCCGATTCGGACAGCTCGTCCCAGTCGCACAGCTGGACCCCGGCCGCCTCGAGTGTCGGGGCGACCTCCCGGGTGAACACGGCCGCCTGCCGCTCGACCATCGGCTCGACGCGCGCGCGGATGGCCCGAAGTTGCTCGCCGGCGTCGAGCCCGTCGGGGGAGGGGGCGCGGATGCCGGCGTCGAGCTGCTCGCGCAGTCCCGACACCCGCACCTGGAAGAACTCGTCGAGGTTCTGGCTGAAGATGGCGAGGAACTTCACCCGCTCGAGCACGGGCACCGACGCGTCGGCGGCGAGCGCCAGGACGCGAGCGAAATAGTCGAGCGCGGACAGCTCGCGGTTGAGGTAGCGCGATTCGGGCTGCAGTTGAGTCGGGGGCTCGGGCCCCGGTTCGAGACCAGATGCGCCGCTGCCCTCGACCGACACATCGACGCCGGCCATCGACGCCATCGTACTTGCGCCTCCCGATCGTGTTCCGGGCGCTGTCACCAGGCGCAACGCCTCGCCACAGGAGCCGGAGCGTGCGACGGCGACTGGCCCGCGACGGCGACTGGCCCGCCCTTGCGGGGCGGGCCGGCGG
>JBKPDN010000011.1:0-5556 GCA_046727875.1 Actinomycetota bacterium
GGGTAGGACCGTGCCGGTCTTCGTCGCGCTGCTGCGGGCCATCAACCTCGGCAGCCAGCGGCGCGTCGGGATGGCCGACCTCCGCGCCGCCCTCGAAGACGCCGGCTACGACCGAGTGGCGACCCACCTGCAGAGCGGCAACGTCGTCCTCACCCATGGCTCCCGAAAGCCGGGCGCGGTCGCGACGTCCATCGAGAAGATCCTGCAGGCCGACTTCAGCCTCGAGGTCGACGTGATGGTACGGGCCGCAGCCGAGCTCACGAAGATCACGCGCAGCAACCCGTGGCGCGGGTCCCGTTCGAATTCCGCCGCAGTCCACGTTGCCTTCCTCAAGTCGAAGCCGTCGACAGCGGCGGCACGCGCCGTGTCAGGCGACGATTTCGGACGCGACGAGTTCGTGCTCCGGGGGACGGAGATCTACCTGCGGTACGCGAGCGGCGTGACGCAGGGCTCCAAGATGAGCGGTGGCTACTTCGAGCGCGCCCTCGGAACACGCTCCACGACGCGCACGTGGAAGGTCGTCACCAAGCTCCAGGAGCTTGCGACGGCGCGGTGACGGTCAGGCCGCGGAGGCGGTGGCTTCGCCGACCGCCGGAGCAGAGCCGGAGCTTGCGACGGCGACCGGTTAAGCAGAGAGCGGTTCGAGCCCGAGGCGCTTCCGCACCTCGGGTCGGCGCAGCGGAGGAACCGTCTTGGGCGGTTGGCGCCGCTTCGGGACCTCGGCCAGCAGTTCCTCGGTGATCGACGCGACCTCGAGCGCCGCTCTCTCCATCTGGTCCGCGAGGCCAGGATTCGGCTTCGCGATCCCCGTGACCTTCCGCACGTACTGACGGGCGGCGGCCTCGATCTCCTCTCGGGTCGCAGGCGGTTCCAGGCCACGGAGCTCGGTGATGTTTCTGCACATGGCCGCGAGCATAGGACGGCGCGTCCGTCACGACGGACGGCGCCGCCGAGCTGGTCACGGCCACATCGAGAGCACGAGACCCTTCGATGCGTCGAGGCGACCGTCGAGGTGGTCGCGGTAGACGGTCTCGACTGCTTGCGGTCCGTCGTTGCGGACGATCGTGAACCACTCGTCCGTCCAGTCGACGAAGTTGGTCCACGCGGCGCCGAGCTCGGCGTCCAGGGCCTCTTGACCGACGTCGCGGAGCCGGGCGCGAATCTGATCGGGGGCGAAGAAGAACGACGGCGACGGCCCCGGCAGCTCACCCGCCGGCGCGCCACCGTGATCCCAGTGCGTCGCCCCGACCACCAGGCTCGCCGCGAGATCGTGGCCGTAGCGATGGTGCACGGCGCTGCGCAGCTCGCCGTCACCGGACAGGTCCGCGTACACGGCGCTCTCGGACGGGAGCAGCGACAGGTCGTCGTAGCTCACGACCTGGTCGTAGGTGCCCAGCGCCTCGACGAAGTCGGCGTTCCGGGCGGAGGTGACGCCGACGACCTCGATGTCGTCTCGCTGCGCGAGCAGGAACGCCGTCCCGATCGCCGTCTTGCTCGACGCGCTCGACAGCACGATCGTCCCCGCGCCCCAGAACCCGGCGTCAGCGAGGTAGCCGTCGAGCAGGAACGACGTGAAGAAGAGCGGCCACAGCAGCATTCGGTGCGCCTCGCGCGCCGGGTCCCCGGCGGGACCGGCACCGGCGAACCGGTAGCTGTTGTACGCGGGCGGGAGGTGTGCCCGGTGCGGCGCCGCGTCGACGAAGCCACCGTCGTCCAACCTCTCCGGTTGCACGGCGACATGCGTCGACATCGGCAGATAGCCGTAGATCCGGCTTCCTTCCCGCAGGTCGTCGTGCGCCGATACGGCCACGTCCGCGAACCCCCACACCGGGATCCGACCCCACCCCTCCGGGGCGGGGAAGAAGTCCCAGTACTTCATCGCGTCGCCGAACGCGGCGTACGTGATGTTGTTCGAGGTGAATCCGAACGCATCAACGCGCAGCAGGGCCTGCCCCTCGTCGAGGTCCGGCACCGCGTCCTCGACGACCCGGCTCTCGTGCAGATCGCTCCGCCCGACCTCGAAGTGCGCTGCGGTTCCGGGGGCCATGGGGTCCTGACCGTAGCGGCGGTCGAGACGGTTATCCGGCTTCCTTGAGCTCCTCGGCCAGACGAGCTGCGGCCGCGAGGTCGCTGGCGGCGGCCGCGGCGATGCGCCGGGCCGCGTCGGGTCGGTACTCCTCGCCGTAGACGGAGCCTGGGCGGCGCGGCGCCTCCATGAGCGGGACCCTCGACCAGCTCTCCAGGGCCACCGGCTCGAAACCGGCGTCTCGGACCAGCGTCGAGACGTCCTCCCTGGCACGGGCGTCCTCACCACAGAGGAACATCGCCACGGGTTCCGCGTGACGGCCGTCGCCGACCTCGGTCTGGAACCCCGACGTGTACGTGTTGAACGACTTCACGAGCCGGGTGGTCGAGAACCGCCCGGCGTTGTACTCGGCGGCGGATCCCCCACCTGGGGCTCCGACGAAGCCACCGGCGCCGTAGGGATTGGTCGTGTCGACGAGCACCTTGTCGCCGACCGTCACGTCCGCCGCGACGTCGTCGAGCGAGCCCCAGGGCACCGAGACGACGATCACGTCGCCGTGCGCGGCGGCGTCGCCGACCGATCCCGGTCGGGCACCGACCATGTCGGCCAGCGCGACGAGCTCCGCCTGGTCGCGCTTGAAGCTGATGATCACGTCGTGGCCGCGCCGGCTCCACTGGCCGGCGAGGTTGCCGCCGATCCGGCCCGCGCCGACGATCCCGATCTTCATCGCCGCGTGCTCACGCCACGCGCTCGAGGACGATGACGGGGATCTGCCGGTCGGTCTTGTGCTCGTACTCTCCGAACGCAGCGATCTCCCGCTTGGTCTCGGTCCACAGCCGCTCCCGCTCGTCGGCGGCGGTGATCCTGGCGGTGACGTCGAACTTCTCGGTCCCGACCTCGACCGTCGCGCTCGGGTGCGCACGAAGATTGTGGAACCAGTCGGGGTTCGTCGGCGCTCCCCCCTTGCTGCCGAAGATCACGTAGTGGTCCCTGTCCCGCCGGTACACCAGGGGGTTCACGCGGCGTTGACCCGACTTGGCCCCCGTCGTGTGGAGCAAGAGGAGATTGGCGCCCGCGAACGGCCCGCCGACCTTCCCCCCGTTCGCGCGGAACTCCTCGATGAGCTGCTCGTTGAAGTCGTTCATGCCCGGCATGGCCCGCCCAACGGCGCGACCCATCGAGGTATTCCGCCGGGGCGTCCCCCGAGGAACGCCCGCGGGGAGCGAGATATGTTGCTCGCAATGGGCCGGATCTCCCGAGGCTTCCGCGGTCGGCGTCGTGCGGACGTCGACACGACGCGGGTGCCTCCCGGCCAGTACGTCGTCGACGACTTCCCCGTGCTGTCAGCCGGTCCGACCCCGCACACGCCGCTCGGCGAGTGGTCCTTCACGATCAACGGCGCGGTGGACAACGAGCTGTCCTGGTCGTGGGAGGAATTCCTCGCACTCCCCAGCGAGACGTTCACGGTCGACATCCATTGCGTCACGAAGTGGTCGAAGCTGGGGACGGAATGGAAGGGCGTCTCCGTCGACGTCCTGCTCCAAGACGTCAACACGACCGCCGAGTACATCTCCGCGTTCTGCGACGGCGGGTACACCACGAACCTGCCCTTCGAGGACGTGACCGACGGTCGAGCGTGGGTCGCGTACGAGTTCGACGGCGAGCCGCTCGAACCCGAGCACGGAGGTCCCGCCCGCCTGCTCGTCCCCCACCTGTACTTCTGGAAGAGCGCCAAGTGGGTGCGCGGCATCACGCTCCTGGACCACGACGAGCCCGGCTTCTGGGAGACGCTCGGCTACCACAACCGCGGTGACCCGTGGAAGGAACAGCGATACTGGAGCGACTGACACCTCGCCGCGTGCCGTTGACGTGGCGGCTCGCCACGGTGGTCGCGACCCGCAGAGAGACCCCGCGGGCGAAAACCATCACGCTGGACGTCCCCGACTGGCCCGGACATCTTCCCGGCCAGCACGTCGACGTCCGTCTGACGGCCGAGGACGGCTACCAGGCGCAACGCTCCTACTCGATCGCGTCGAACCCGGAGGACGAACGACTCGCGCTCACCATCGAGCGCCTCGACGACGGCGAGGTTTCCGGCTACCTGTGCGACGAGCTTCGACCCGACGACCAGCTCGAGCTGCGCGGACCCATCGGCGGCTACTTCACGTGGCAGGCCGCGGACGGCGGGCCGCTGCTCCTCGCCGGCGGAGGGTCGGGGCTCGTGCCCCTCGCCGCGATGCTGCGACATCGCGCGGCCGCGCACGCCGACGTCGACACTCGCCTGCTCCTGTCCGCCGGTCGCTGGGACGACATCTTCTACCGCGATGAGCTCGAGGGGTTCGCCGCCGATGGCGTCGCCGTGCGCTACACGCTGACCCGCGAGTCCCCACCCGGTTGGTCCGGGTGGTCGCGGCGAGTCGACGCAGACATGCTGCGCGAGGTCGGGCCCGACGCCCGCGATCGGCCACGCGCGTTCGTCTGCGGTCCGACGCCCTTCGTCGAGCGGGTCGCGAGCCTGCTCGTCGACGCAGGCCACGAAGCAAAGATGGTCAAGACCGAGCGGTTCGGACCGACAGGAGGCTGAGATGAGCGACGCCGACCAGCACCTCGACGGCAACGGAATCGCCGGGATGCTCGAGGAGATCTTCGTCGTCGAGCCGACCACGGCCGAGCGCATCTGCCAGTCGTGTCGGTCGCGGCACGCTGCCGGGGCGCATCGCGCCTACATCGCCGCCGGCGTCGTGCTGCGCTGCCCGACCTGCAGCGACGTCGCCATCCGCGTGGCCGAGCTCCCCGGACGCCGCGTCGTCGAGTTCCGCGGCACCTGGATCTTCGAGAACAGCGCGTAGCAGAACGCGTCCACCGCAACCCGGCGGCGGTCAGACGAGAGCACCGACGAACTCCTCCCAGCGCGCGTAGACGCCGTAATGGCCGGCGCCGGCCCATGTGTGCTTGGTGCAGTCGGGGAGCCGAGCGGCAAGGCGGTCGCTCATCTTCGGGTCGAGGATGTCGTCGGCGTCGCCGACGAAGAGCTCGACGTGTTGGCGGACGTGTTCGGGCTCGAAGCCCCAGTCGAGGAAGCCCCACATGTCGTCGAGCGCGCCGACGCCACCTTGGGCGAAGGCGGCGTCGAACTCGGCTTCGAACATCGGCTCGAGCACCGGATCCGTGAAGACGGGGTTGTCGGCGGGATACGCCTTCGCGCAGTGCGCGACGAAGCCGCGGATGTCCTTGCGGTAGTGCTTGGCTTCCATCTTGCCCATCGCGCTCGCGAGCCACTTCACGTGGGCCAGCTTGAAGATCATCTTGAGGTCCGTGTCCTCGACCATGCCCTTCGTGCCCTTCTCGTCGAACGGCGCGATCGGAGCGGCGAGGCCGACCTTCGTCACGCGATCACCGAGCTTCATCGCGACGGCGAGCGCGTGCGGCCCCCCGCCCGAGTGGCCGGCGACGACGAACTTGTCGAGCTTCAACGCATCGGCGATCGCCTCGACGTCGGGGACCCAGTCGAGGATGCTGCGGCGCGCGTA
>JBKPDN010000012.1:0-3801 GCA_046727875.1 Actinomycetota bacterium
GAGCTGCACGGCGTCGAGCCCGCCGATCTGCGCATGGTGATGCCTATCAACGTGCGGGGTGAGGGCGCCGCGCTCGGCGGAAACCACTTCACGCCGGCGCGATTCCTGGTGCCACTCCAGATCACCGACCCGGCCGAGCGCTTGCGCGCGCTCCGTGTTTTGTCGCACGCAGCCCGCGACGAGCCGGCTATCGCGCTGACCGACACGCTGGCGATGGTGCTCAACCAGCTGCCTACCCCTGTCACGACCGCGTTCTTCGGCGCCATGTTGAAGGGCTCCGACTTCGTCACGAGCAACGTGCCCGGCTCGCCGTTCCCTCTGTACGTCGCGGGCGCCGAGCTCGAGCGCCTGTACCCGTTCGGGCCCCTGTCGGGCACCGCCGCCAACATCACCCTGCTGTCGCACTGCGATACCTGCTGCATCGGGATCAACACCGACGCCATCGCCGTCCCGGACACCGCCGACTTCGCCAAGACCGTCGAGGCGGGCTTCTCCGAGGTGCTCGCGCTCGGCTCCTGAACGCGCTGCTGTTCTCGGCAGCCGGGCCCCGCCGATCCGATCGGGGGTCGCGTCCGTATCCTGAGGGGATGGACGGTACGCCGGTCGGGCGACGGGTTTTCTTGGGCCTGCTCGGCGCGGGCGCGGCAGGGGTCCTGTGGGGCTCGAAGGCGCAGCACTGGCTCGAGCAGCACGTCGCGCCGTACCTGGCCAAGGACGGCACCGGGCTGTCGGGCTTCCTGCCGATCGGCCGGTTCCGCATCTACTCGGTCACGGGCTCGATGCCGCACCGGAGCCACGACGAGTACCGGCTGCGCGTGACCGGCCTCGTCGACCAGCCACTTACGCTCAGCTACGCCGACCTCCGGGCGATGCCGCCGACGGGCCTCACTCGCGACTTCCAGTGCGTGACGGGCTGGCGCGTGTACTCGGTGAAGTGGAAGGGCGTCCGCCTCGCCGACGTCCTCGAGCGCGCCGGCGTGCAGGCGCATGCAAAGGCGCTGCGGTTCCGCTCCTTCGACGGCGCGTACACCGAGAGCCTCACGCTCACGCAGGGCCGCCGCGACGACGTGCTCGTCGCCTACCAGTTCGAGGGCGAGGACATCTCCGACGCGCACGGTGGTCCTGTGCGCATGTACGTGGCGCCGATGTACGGCTACAAGTCGACCAAGTGGTTGGAAAGTATCGAGGTCACCGACAAGGTCGTTCCCGGGTACTGGGAGAACCGCGGCTACGACGTCGACGGCTGGGTCGGGCGTTCGAACAACCGCGATGACAACGCGACCTGACGCGACGTTGATCCCGCGCTTCGACCGGGTCGAGCGCGTCGCGCACTGGACGACGGCAATCCTGTTCGGGGTGCTGATGACGACGGGCGCGGTCCTCTACGCGGGGCCGTTCTCGACCCTCTTCGGCCGGCGGGAGCTATTCCGCCAGGTCCACGTGTACGCCGGGATCCTGCTGCCGGTCCCGGTGCTGCTCGGCGTGGCCGGCCGCTGGGGCGCGCAGCTGCGACGCGACGCCGGGCGCATCAACCGCTGGACCCGCGACGACGCCCGGTGGTTCCGTCGCCGCAACCGCGCCCGCCCCGGCCGCGTCGAGGTGGGCAAGTTCAACGCCGGCCAGAAGCTCAATGCCTCGTTCTTCGCCGCCGCTGTCGTCGTCATGCTCACGACTGGTCTGATGCTGCGCTGGCCCAACCCGTTCTCGAACGACTGGCGAACGGGCGCGACGTTCGTGCACGACTGGTTCGCGTTCGGCATCTGGATCGCCGTGCTCGGGCACATCTTCTTCGCGATCCGCGACCCGATCGCGCTGCACGGCATGACCCGCGGCAGCGTCACGCCGTACTGGGCCCGCACGGAACGGCCGGCGTGGTACCGGGAGATGACGGGAGAGGGACGCGATCGATCTCCGGTCGGACGCGAGTAGTCGCGCCCCTACGCCGCGCTCGCGCTTCGACGGACCGCGCCTTGCCACGGCACGATCACGGCAGGAATCGCAAGCTCCACGGCGGTCAGCAGCTTGAACAACGTGCTGGGCGGTCCCACAACCCGCATCGAGAGGATCCGGCCACACGCGGCGAGGAGAAAACCGGCGCCGCACGCGCGCACGATCCTCGCCTCGGACTCAGGCCGTCGAGCAGCGTGCAGGACGAGGACGCCGAGCACGGCGTACCAGGACGCGAAGAAGCGCATCTCGCTGTCGACGTTCGTCGAGACCGTGCCGCCGCGGAACACACCGCCGCCGCCGTGCAAGACACCGAGGGCTCCGAACGCCGTTGCGACGGTGCCGACACTCGCCAAGGCGAGCTGCAATCCTCGTCGATTCATCGCGCACTCCCGGTTCGTCCGGCACCGTCCATGCAGCTAAGTCCCAGGGTTCGAGTAGATGCGCGACGCGCGCACAAGGACGGCGGCATGGCGCTCAGTCGCGATGACCGCGTCCAACTCGCCCCATTCCTCTTGTGTACCACCGACTGCGGCGGCGTAGACGGTCCGGATCAGTCGGGACACGTCGCCGGTCTCGAACCCCTCGAGAACGTCATCGGGGCCGGCCAGGTTGGCCTCGCCTTCGACGGCCACCCAGTCCCAGCCTGATCGAAACACGACGGTCACGCGCGGCCGCGCCCGAAGGTGGCTGAGCTTCTTCGTCCCTCCTCGCGCCACGAATCCGACAACGGGTTCGCCGGTCACCGGGTCGTCGACAACACCGGCGTTGACCACCGAGGCTTGGGGCGATCCGTCACTCCGGAGCGTGACAACGACCGCAAGGCCGGCCTCGCGGGCCCCGAGCTCGCGCGCGTGGTCGAGGCCCACTGGACTCATCGTCGACTGCCACAACCACTGACATCTCGGACGCTCGGCGCCGGATTCACCATCTTCCAGTCCTGGGATCTGGCCCACTCGACGAATGTGTGCCACCGCACATCGGGGAAATCGCGGCGAAGCCCCGCGATGTCGACGGTGAACCCCACACGGTCCAGCCACTCGAAGAGGACCTGCAAGCCTCCGGTCGGACTGACCTCGCGCACCTCGAGCTCGCGCCCCGAGACGGACGAGACGATGGTCGCCTCCTCGAGCCCGGTCAGGGAGTCGGACGCGATCTCGATCCGCTGACCGAGAAAGTTGTTGCGATGCTCGAGCACATGCACGGCGAAGGCAGCCGATGTCGACGATCGGGATCTGTTGGATCGCTCGGTGAGGCGCCACGGGACTCGGGAACGCACCCGCGGCGAGCGCCGGTACGTTCCACGGATTGAACACGTTCTCCATGAGGTACACGGGAGCCAGGATCGTGGCAGGGAGGCGCAGTGACTTCATATGCGCCTCGACCTGACGCTTGCCCTCGAAGATCGGCACGCCCGTCGGGCGGTCGGCGCCCGCTCCCGAGCTGTACACGACGTGCCCGACCCCGGCTGCGGGCAGCGCGTCGGCGAGGTTCCGACCGTGGCGAACCTCGCCGTCGGACCCGGCCCGATGCGCCGTGCCGCTCGCGAACACCGCATCGACTCCCTCCGCGGCGTCCTCGAGGCTCACCGGGTTGTCGAAGTCGCAGGCAGTCGGCTCCGCGCCGAAGGCGGCGAGCTTCTGCGCCGCGGGTGAGCGGTGGTCGCGGGTGCCCGCGCGCACCCGGTGACCACGCTCGAGGAGCATCTCGGCGACGGGACGGAAGCGCCCCGTGGCGCCGGCGACGAGGACAGTCAGAGCCATGTCGAAGACCTCCGGGTGGGAGGGATACCCCCCGAGGGTATAGGCCCGTCCGCCCGGCGGCAACCGCGCAAACGACACGTTCGGTGGCCGC
>JBKPDN010000013.1:0-4264 GCA_046727875.1 Actinomycetota bacterium
CCTCGACGCTGCGCACTCCCCCGCCCGCTTGCACGCGACACGAAACGGTGGCGCAGATCGCCTCGACGATGGGGAGATTGCTCAGCTCGCCGGTGCGGGCGGCGTCGAGGTCGACCACGTGGATCCACTGCGTGCCGGCGGCGGCGAACGCGCGAGCGACCCGGATCGGGTCGTCGTCGTACACGGTCTCGGCGGCGAAGTCGCCCCGGCGCAGCCGCACGACCTGGCCGCCGCGCAGATCGATCGAGGGATACAGGTCGAACGGCACCCGCCTACAAGGCGCCCTTCGTCGACGGCACCCCGGTGCCCTCGATCTTCACGGCGTCGCGCAGGCTGCGGGCCACGCCTTTGAACGACGCCTCGATGATGTGGTGACCGTTCTTGCCTGACAGGGACCGCATGTGCAGCGTGATCCCGGCCGCGAACGCGAACGCGCGCCAGAACTCCTCAGTCAGCTGCGGATCGAACGTGCCGATCCACTCCGACTTCGGGTCGACCTCGTAGACGAGGAACGGCCGGCCGGACAGGTCGAGCGCGACCTGGACGAGCGCCTCATCGAGGGGCACGACCGCGTTGGCGAACCGGCGCACGCCGGCCTTGTCACCCAGCGCTTCCTTGAACGCGGTGCCGAGCACGATGCCGACGTCTTCGATCGTGTGGTGGGTGTCGATCTCGAGGTCGCCCTCGGCCTCGATCCGCAGATCCCACCCGCTGTGCTTGCCGAGTTGCTCGAGCATGTGGTCGAAGAACGGGATCCCGGTCGACGCGCTCGCCTGCCCCGCGCCGTCGACGTCGAGCGTGAGCTCGATCTTGGTCTCCTTCGTCTTGCGGTGCTGCTGTGACGACCGGCTCATGCGACTCTCACCTCCTTGACAGCCTCGCGCAGCGCGGCGACAAACGTGTCGTTCTCCTCGGGTGTGCCGATGGTGACCCGCAGGCACTCGGCCAGGCGAGGCCAGCCTGAGAAATCGCGCACGAGGACGCCGCGGTCGACGAGCTGCTGCCAGAGTGCGTGCCCGTCGCCGTGCACTCGGAGGAGCACGAAGTTGGCGCCGGACGGGAAGACCGTGATGCCGTCGACCGCGCCGAGCTCGGCCCGGAGCCGCTCACGCTCTCGGACCAACAGCGCGACCCGCTCGTCCATCTCCGACCCGTAGCGAAGCGCCAGCACCCCCGCGAGCTGGGTCGGCACGGCGAGGTGGTACGGGAGCACGACCTTCTCGAGCTCCTCGACGACCCACGGCGGCGCGACGCAGAACCCGAGCCGCAACGCCGCCATGGACCACACCTTCGAGTACGTGCGCGCGACGACGAGCGGCCGGTCGTCGGCGACAAGCTCGATCGCGCTGCGTTCGGCGAACTCGCCGTACGCCTCGTCCACCACGACCAGCCCGTCGGTGGCCGCGACGATCGCCGCGACCGTGTCTGCCGGCTCGACCGTGCCGGTCGGGTTGTTGGGGCTACACAGGAACACGAGCGCGGGGCGGTGCTCGGCGAGGAGCTCCAGGCCCGCCGACGGATCGACGGTGAAGTCGACGGCGCGCTCGCCCACGACGACACGAGTCCCCGTGATGAGCGCGATGTGCGAGTGCAGCGCATACGTGGGCTCGAACACGGCGGCTGCCCGCCCGGCACCACCGAAGGTGAGCAGGATCGTCTGGAGCACCTCATTCGAGCCGTTGGCGCAGAACAACCGCTCCGCGGGCTGGCGCACCTGGTCGGCGAGCGCGGCGCGCAGCGCCTTGGCATCGCGGTCCGGGTATCGATTGAGCGGCGCGGCTCGCAGCGCTTCCAACCACGCGTCGACGAAGTCCACCGGCGGCGCGTACGGGCTCTCGTTCGTGTTCAACCGCACAGGCACGTCGAGCTGCGGCGAGTGGTAGCCCTCGAGTGCGCGCAGGTCGTCGCGTGGCGACAGGCGCCCGCTCATCGTTGCGTTCCGCGCAGCTCGACCGACCGGCCGTGCGCGTCGAGTCCCTCCATCTCGGCGAACGCCTGGACGTACGGCGCGACTCGGGCGAGCGCAGCTTGGTCGAGCGTCACGACGTGCACGTGCTTGCGGAACGTGTCGACGCGCAGCGCACTGGCGAATCGCGCCGTGCGCGCCGTGGGCAGCACGTGGTTGACGCCCGCCACGTAGTCACCCACGACCGCGGGCGACCATGGTCCGCAGAAGACGGCGCCGGCATTGCGAACGAGCGGCACCAACGATTCGGGGTCGGCCGTAATCAGCTCGAGGTGCTCGGGTGCGATTGCGTTCGCCGCCTCGAGCGCCATCTCGGGCCCGTCGATCAGAACCGCGCGGCCGCCCGAGGCCAAGGTGGCCTCGATCTCGGCGCGGCGCGGCGCATCGGCCGCGAGCTTGGCCACCGCATCGTCGACCGCGTCCGCGACCGCTTCGTCCCAGGTCACGAGGATCGCGGCGCCGTCAGGGCCGTGCTCGGCTTGGGCGACGAGGTCGGCGGCGACCATCTCGGGATCGGCCGTGTCGTCGGCCACGACGACCAGCTCCGACGGCCCCGCCAGGGACTCGATGCCAACGATCCCCGCCACCTCCCGCTTGGCGGCCGTGACGTACATATTGCCGGGACCGACGATCACGTCGACGGGCCGGATCGTCTCGGTCCCGTAGGCCAGGGCCGCGATCGCTTGCGCGCCGCCCACCCGGTACACCTCGTCCACCCCAACGAGGGCAGCGGCGGCCAGCGTTGCCGTCGGGACGCGGCCGTCACGGTCGGGAGGAACACAGAGCGCGATCTCCGGGACGCCGGCCACACGGGCCGGAATCGCGGTCATGAGCACGGTCGACGGGTAGGTGGCCCGGCCCCCAGGTACGTACAACCCAGCTCGATCAACCGGCACGACGAGCTCGCGGAGGGTCACGCCGTCCCGCTCCAGCCGCACGTCGTCTCCCAGCTGGGCCTCGTGGTAGGCGGTGACTTCCTCGCGCGCGTATTCGAGGGCGGCCCGGAACTCGGCGGGTGCGTTGTCGAGCGCGGCGCGCAGCTCGTCACCCGGCACGCGCAGGTCGTCGATCGTGCAGCGGTCGAAATGCTCGGTCAGGTCACGAAGAGCTGCGTCGCCGCGGCCCCGAACCTCGGCGATGATCGCGCGTACGCCCTCCACGGCCGACGCGTCCACGGACTGCCCGCGCGCCGTCAACGGGCTGAGGTCGGCGTTCGTGCCGCGAAGATCGAGTCGGGAGAGCATCGGGAACGATCCATGGTAACCATCGACCTCGTGCCGACTGTCCGAATTGCCCGGCCCGACCGCAGGCATGAATGCTGGACGCCGTGCCGGCGTCATCGGACCTCGCAGAGCTGACCACGCTGCGATCGCAGCTCGAGGACCTCGCGCGCCGGGTCGAAGCGGTCGCCGAGCGCTACCAGGACACGTCGGACTCACAGGTCGCGACCGACCTGTTCTCCGCCGAGCGCATGCTCGTGGGCGCCCGTCGGTCCGTCGACAAGGCGATCGCCGCGTTGGAGGACCTCGCCCGCTCGTAGGCGTCACTCCTCGAACGGCGTTCGGCACTGAACGTCCCCGCCGGTCAAAGGTCCCGAAACCGCTTCAGAAGTTGTCGAACAGATACGGCCGGGGGCCGGCGAACGCGGCATCGAGCGTCGCGAGGTCGCGCTCGGTGGCGTGGTGCACCAGGCCCGCGGACGCGAGCGCGTGCGCGGACGCCCAGCCCGTGTACAGCGACGCGAGCGCGGTGATCGGCATGTGCACCTCGCCCGTCCCGCCCGGGCTGAGCTTGCTCTCGCCTGCGTCGATGTCGAGGACGAACCGGCCGTCGTTCCACGGGGCGAGGCGATCCGAGAGCTGGAGGTGCAGCTCCCCGCGCACGCCGGCGGGATAGCCCCGGGCGGCGATCGCGCCCGCCGCGTCGACGATGCGGGTCATCCAGTGGTTGACGCCGACGAGCTCGACCACCTGCTCCGGCAGGAGCAGCGTCAGCGCGTCGAGCGGCATCGCGAGCACCGTGATCGCGTCGACCTGTGCCACGTGCGAGCCCAGGTGGCGCCACAGTGTGACGGCGGCGCGGGCGTCGGCGGCGACGAGCTCGTGGACGGTGATGCCGAAGCCCCATTGCCGGCTGGTCTGGCGCTGGTCATAGACGACGTAGCCGTCGATCTGGCCGTCGACGTCGTACACGTACACGTAGCGGTGGGCGTGGTCGAGGTCGGTCTGAATTGCGCTCCAACGGACGTCACTGCGATCGACCGCTCCGTTGATCGCGGGCGCGACTCGCTCGTAGCAC
>JBKPDN010000014.1:0-2974 GCA_046727875.1 Actinomycetota bacterium
GGATTGGTTCCCGGCCCGGTGGGTCTTGATCGCTCGCCGTGTTCAGAAATGTTGTCGGGTCGGTGGCATCCGGGCGTTTTGACCCGTAGGTGGTACTAGCGGGGAGGGATGCAGCTAGCGATGATTCGTCGTACGCAGGACGTCTGCTAATCGAATCTAAGGGGCCGGGATGGACCGCCACGCGTGGATCGACGAGCAGCTTGCCGACGTGCCGATTTTCGAAGGGCTGACGAAGAAGCAGCTGCGCCGGATCTCCAGTCTGATGACCCGCTTGGATCGGCCTGCGGGCGAAGTGCTGACGCGGGAGGGACAGCAGGGTTACGAGTTTTTCATCGTGCTCGAGGGTGAGGTCGAGGTGCGTCAGGGGGATCGGGTGGTCGCGACACGCGGGCCGGGTGAGTACGTGGGTGAGATCGCGTTGCTCGATAAGCGCCCTCGCACCGCGACGGTCGTGGCCATGACCCCAGTGTCGGTGGAGGTTCTCAGCCGTCGCGAGTTCGTGAGCCTGCTGGCCGAACTACCGGAACTGTCCGAGCAGATCATGGCGACCATCGCCCAGCGGCTGGCCGATCTTGACGCGGAAGCGACGAGGTAGCTGTGGAACCGTGATGTACCGGCCGCGGAAGGTGTGCGGGCGCGCCGCCAGGCGGTCCGGTTACCCATCTTGCGTGAAACGCACAAGCCGGCCGACATCCCGGAGATGGTGCTCGCCCTCGTGGACCGTGTGGCGGCCGATCCACTCGACGGTGCGGACACGACGCTCGGGGTAACTGTAGATCCCGGTCCGGTTCCAGCCTTTGTCGTCGAGCGACTCCAACGTGGCGGCAAGGGTGTCGGCGGCGTCGCGAATTTCTTGGGCGACCTGCGCCGGTTCCTGTTCGTTGTAGCGCTCCTCCGCGACCCGTTCGTCCCGTCGCATCGATGCGAACGCGGGCTGCTCGTCGGCGAGAGCAAGCAACACGCGCTCGCGCTGCACGCTATACACGTCGCGCATGTGGCATGCGTACTCGAGCGCCGACCACACATTCGGGAGCGGGTGCGCCCGAAGCACGTCGTCGGCACGATCAGCCAGCACGGTGTCGTATCGCGCCGCCAGCGCCCTGAGCGAGGTCGCGATGTCATCGCGAGCCATGCTGTCGTACACGAAGCCGCACTCGTCGCAACGCTCCACACAATGAACCTATCGGTTCGCTGCTGACATACTCGCTGCCGTGACCCCGTTCGTGACCGCCGGCGCCGGCTTCCTGCTCGCGGTCCTCTGGTTCGATCTGATGTTCGACGTCCAGGTGCTTGGCCACGGCGGACATCAGCTTCCCGACCCCGTGCTCGCCTCGATCTCCGCCTACTACCGCAGGGTGACGACAGCCGCCCGGCCGATGAACCGGTTCATCGCGGCGGTGATGCTCGGAACGATCGTCGCGATCGTCGTCCAGCTGGCGCGCGGCGACGCCCCGCGTTGGGCGGTCGCGGTGTCGCTCGCGCTGGCGGGTTCCGCCATTCTCGCTGCGGCGGTGCATACCGTCCCGAGCGCGGTGCGGCTCGGGACCCGGACCGACACAACCCAGGGACAGACAGCGCTCGCTCGATCGATCTTCCGGGATCACCTGCTCTGTATCACAGCGGTGACCGGGGTCCTCTTCATCCAGCTGGCATTCGCGCGGTGATGGACCTCGGAACGGGTTTGACCCAGACTGTTGGAGCGGCAGCTTCCGAACCTGGGCCGGGAGGACTGATGACCGACAAGTCGCCACATCGAGCGAACGACAAGAAACGGGGCAAGTCGCTGCAGGAGAAGCGGGCGGCGAAGAAGCAGAAGCGAGCCGAGCGCCGCGCCGCCGACCAGGCGCGGGACCGGGCCGAGGGGCTCTAGATCGCCGTCGGGGTCCTCGACGAGCGTTCGGAGTGGCAGCTGAACGCTTGAGCGACCTCACCCATCGCGCGCGGAATGCGATGACAGCTCGCGCGAGATGATCCCCCACCGGACCCCGTCGAACGCGGCCTGCGTGGCGGGGGCGTCGAGCTTCCCGTAGGCCGACGACAGGTCGTCGTACACCGTCCGGTCACTCACGAGGAGACGGGAGGCGACCTCGTGGGTCGAATATCCGTCGGCGACGAGGTGGAGAGCCTCTTCCTCCCGCTTCGTGATCAACGCGCGCCGCACGTCGCGACGGGAAGTGAGCTCCCGGAGCATCGAGCCGGCCAGGCTCGGTGACAGCATGACCTCGCCGCTGCCGACCTTCTCGACCGCCTCGACGACCTCCTGCATGGAGAACGTCTTGGTGAGGTACGCCGACGCGCCGGCTCGTACCGCACGCACCACGAGCGACGGATCGTCGTGCATGGTCAGCACGACCACACGCACCGCCGGCCAGCGCTCGCACACACGCCGCGTGGCTTCGAGCCCGTCCATGCCGGGGAGCGTCACGTCCATCACCACCACGCCCGGTTGCAGCTCTTCGACGAGCTGGAGCGCCTCGTTGCCGTTGCCGGTCTCGCCCGCGATCTCGTGTCCGGCGAGCTCCAACGCGACGCGAATCGCGTCACGCAACATGACGTGGTCATCGACGATCAAGACGCGCGATCGATCGTCCATCGTCCCTTCGATCAGCCGGCGCACTTGCGTTAGGCGGGAGCCTAGGCAAGCCGACTGCACAGTCCAGCGCGCGAAAGTGGTCAGACCGCCTGAACGGGGACAACCGCGACGACTCCGCGCGTCGCTGCTCGCTCAGCTCCCGCGTGTCGCCCGTTCGATCTGTCGCCAAATGAGGCCGGGCGCGAAGCGGCGGGTGCGCCACGCGGTCTTGGTGCCCTTGCCCGGCAGCACGAACAGGTTCCCGGCATCGAGGCCCCGTTCGATGGCGTCGATTACAACCGACGGGTCGATGCCCTGCTGACCGCCGAGCGCGACACCGTCGCGGGCGCGGATGCCTTCGACCATCGGCGTGTCGACCACCGGCGGGCAGACACAGGCGAA
>JBKPDN010000015.1:0-7925 GCA_046727875.1 Actinomycetota bacterium
CCTGCACCTCGAATCCGAGGAGCCGGCGAAGGACATCAACCTCTACATCAACAGCCCCGGTGGTGAGATGAACGCGCTCTTCGCGGTCTACGACACGATGCAGTTCATCGGTGCGGACGTCGCGACCACGTGCATGGGCCAGGCGGCGTCGTCGGCCGCGGTGCTGCTCGCGGCAGGCGCTCCCGGCAAGCGCAGCACCCTGCCCCACGCCCGGGTGCTGATCCACCAGCCGTGGGGCGGCGTGCAGGGCCAGTCCGTCGACATCGAGATCGCGGCTCGCGAGGTGATGGCGCAACGGCGGCAGATGATCGAGGCCCTGGCGAGGCACAGCGGCCAGACCGTCGAGCAGATCGAGCGCGACATCGACCGCGACTTCATCCTTCGGGGCGAGGACGCCGTGGCGTACGGCCTCGTCGACCACGTGATCGAGAGCCGCCAGCTCGTTCCGGTCGCGGTGTCCTCGAACGGATCGGGACCGGCGACGGGCTAAGGCGCACCCTGGAGCGACGCCGTGTCGACAACCGTGAAGGCGCTGCCCGGCACGGTCTTCAGGACGTTGAGGTCGTTGTCGTCCCAGCGCGAGTCGGACGCGCCGCTGATGAACCAGCTCGAGCCGTTGTCGGCGACGATCATCCCGTACTTCTTCAGCGCGGTCAGGATCACCTGCGACTGCGGGCAGGTGCAGCCGAGCGTGTAGCTCGGATTCAAGCGCAGCCGGAGGCCCATGGGCGGTCGGTTCGGGTCCGTGCTGCTCGAGGCGAAGTGGGTGGCGGGCAGGATGTAGCGCCGTTGCGTCGCCTGCACGGTGAATCGCAGCGCGTGGTCGATGTGGCCGCTCGCCACCTCATCGTACCGGACGAGCCCGGGGAAGATCGGGAGCCCGGCGGCGTCGGCGGACGTCCAACCGAGCGGCCGGAGTGCGTTGGACCGCAGGTCCCACTTCGCGCCGGAGTCGGCGTTCCAGAAGCCACTGCCGGGGAAGGCGTTGAACATCTCGTAGAGCACGCAGTTGTCTCGATCCACCACGAGCACGTGACGGTCGCCGGTGCTGTTCGCGCCACCTTCGATCGGAGCGTGCAGCGGGACGGGGTATGGCCCGGGGTCGCTCTCGCCGGCGTACTGCCCGAACATGATCGGGACCGCCGGCTGCGTGCCCGCGACTGTGACGTACGGGATGCCGAACGTGCCGCCACCGCCGAAGTCGGCGTGCAGGTGGCCGGCGCTGCCGATGGAGGAGATGTAGTTGGCGGAGTTGGGGTCGACGGCGATCCCCGAGACGTCGTCGTTCCAGCCGACGTAGTCGGGCCGCGCCGTTGCCGGCAACACCGGGCAGCTACCGAGGGGCCCGTTCTGGTCGCCGGTGTCGCTGCCGCCGCCCACGGGGGTGGTCGTGGTCGGGACCGTCGTCGCCGGGACGGTCGTCGGTGGGGTGGTCGTCGGCGGGCCGCCGGCACCCGGCGGGCCGATGCACGCGCTCGCGGCGACGACGAGCGCGACCGGCAGCAGCCAGGATCGACGCGGCGTCATCGGTTCAGTATCGACCGCGCCTGCGTTCGCGTGAACCCGACCAATGGGACACCGGGGCCGACCTCTACGATGACGCCCCGTGCCCCCCGTCCTGGCGTCGATCCCGAGCCCTGACAACGGCGTCATCGACATCGGGCCGATCCCGCTGCACGCCTACGGCTTGCTCCTCGCGATCGGCGTGCTCGTGGCGGCGTGGATCGCCGAGCGGCGCTGGGTGGCGCGTGGTTTCGACGGCAAGGCGTTCAACGACATGGCTGTGTGGATCGTCGTCGGCGGCGTCGTCGGCGCCCGCGCGTATCACGTCATCAGCGACTACCAGCTCTTCACCCACGACTGGGTCCGGGCGTTCGAGATCTGGCGCGGCGGCCTCAGCATCTGGGGGGTCATCGCGGGCGGCGCGATCGCGGTCGTGATCATGACGCGCATCAAGCACGTCGAGACGCTCCCTCTCATGGACTGCGTCGCACCCGGGTTGCTCGCCGCGCAGGCGATCGGCCGCTGGGGCAACTACTTCAACCAGGAGCTGTTTGGCGGGCCCACCAAATTGCCCTGGGGACTCGAGATCTCGCCGGCCAACCGCCCGCCCGGCTATCTGAACGACGCGACCTTCCACCCGACGTTCCTCTACGAATCCCTCTATTGCCTCTTCCTGTTCGGCGTCGTGCTCTGGATCGAGCGTCGGTTCCGGCTCCGCAAGGGCCAGATGTTCGCCCTGTACCTCGCGACGTACACGTTCGGGCGCTTCTTCTTCGAGAACATGCGCATCGACCCCGCCAACGAGATCTTCGGGGTACGCCTGAACGCATGGGTGAGCGCCATCGTGTGCATCCTGAGCATCGCGTGGTTCGTGTGGCTCGGCCGGCGCGGCGACGAGTATCGGCCCGGCACCGTCCCGGCTGATCACGGCGTACCGGCCCCGGCCGACGACGCTCCCGACGCGAGCGACCGCTCCCGCATCCCGCGCGGCTGACGGCCGCGCCACCCGCGCGCGCTGAATTCACGTCCGGGTCATCCGAGACCCTTCTCGGCGACGTATGTGCGAAGTACGTTCGCACCGATTTGCCGCACGGCGGGCACAGGAAGGTTCTGCCATGACGATGACCCCGGACCGGCAGAAGGTCGACCGCGACGAGGTGTTCCTCGAGTACACGAAGAGCATCTGTCCCGTCTGCAAGACGGTCATCGACGGCGAGGTCAACGCCAAGGACAACAAGGTCTTCCTGCGCAAACGATGTTCGGAGCACGGCCAGTTCGAGGCGCTCCTCTACTCCGACGCCGAGATGTACTTCGATTCGCTGCGGTTCAACAAGCCGGGCACGATCCCCCTCGAGACGCAGACCGAGGTGAAGGACGGCTGCCCGCTCGATTGCGGACTGTGTCCCGAGCACAAGCAGCACGCCTGCCTCGGGATCATCGAGGTGAACACGAACTGCAACCTCGACTGCCCGATCTGCTTCGCGGACTCGGGCCACCAGCCCGACGGGTTCTCGCTCACGATGGATCAGGTCGAGGCCGGTCTCGACGCGTTCGTGCGCTCCGAGGGCGTGCCCGAGGTCGTGATGTTCTCGGGCGGCGAGCCGAGCATCCACCCCGAGATCCTCGGCTTCATGAAGATGGCCGCCGAGAAGGGTGTGAAGATCGTCAACCTCAACACCAACGGCATGCGCCTCGCGCACGACCGCAAGTTCATGAAGGATCTCTCGGAGCTCCCGAAGCGCCCGAACGTCTACATGCAGTTCGACGGCTTCGCCGAGCGCACGCACACCGAGATTCGCGGGCGTGACCTGCGCAACGCGAAGCAGAAGGCACTCGACAACTGCGCCGAGTTCGGTCTGAACGTCACGCTCGTCGCGGCCGTCGAGCGCGATCTCAACGACCACGAGCTCGGCGACATCGTCCGGTTCGGGATCAAGCACCCCGCCGTGCGCTCGGTCGCGTACCAGCCCGTGACCCACTCGGGCCGCCACGTCGAGTTCGACCCGATGAACCGGCTCACGAACGCCGACATCGTCCACGGCCTCGCCGACCAGTGCCCGGAGTGGTTCCGCGAGTCGGACTTCTTCCCCGTGCCGTGCTGCTTCCCGACCTGCCGGAGCATCACGTACTGCCTCGTCGACGGCGACAACGTCGTCCCGGTCCCCCGGCTCCTCCAGATCGAGGACTACCTCGACTACGTGAGCAACCGTGTCATGCCCGACATGTCGGTCCGCGGTGCGCTCGAGAAGCTCTGGAGCGCGTCGGCGACGCCCGGCACCGAGATGACCGCCGAGCAGCTCGAGTGCGCGACGTGCGGGATCGACTTGCCCGACGCGCTGAAGTCGATCACCGACAAGGCGTTCATGATCGTGATCCAGGACTTCCAGGACCCGTACACGCTGAACGTCAAACAGCTCATGAAGTGTTGCGTCGAGGAGATCACGCCCGACGGGCGTCTCATCCCGTTCTGCGCCTACAACTCGGTCGGGTACCGCGAGGAGGTGCGCGAGCAGCTCTCGGGCGTGTCGGTGCCGACGATCGTCCCGAACGCGGCCGAGCTCCAGCCCGTGTTGCTCACGACGAAGTACGGCTCGAAGACGCACGGCCGCGGCGACGGTGACGGCGACGGAAACGGCGCAGCGGACGGGTCCGACCACGTGCCGGTCGACGCCACGAACGTCGGCAAGAACCTGCGATGAGCGTCCACGAGCACGTGCACACCGAAGCCGGCGCCGAGGACGTCAAGCTGTGCTGCGCGACCGCGTACCAGCACGACGCGGTCGCGTTGATCCTCGGCGAGAGCTATCACCCGGGCGGGCTCGACCTGACGCGGCGCCTCGGACGCGCGATCGGGCTCCGGCCGGGGGAGCGCGTCCTCGACATCGCCAGCGGGCCCGGCACGACCGCGTTCCTGCTCGTCACGGAGTTCGACGTCGAGGTCGACGGCGTCGACCTCGGCGACCTCACGGTGGCCAGGGCCAACGCGACGGCGGCGTCCGAGGGGATCGCCGACCGGGTCCGGTTCCACCACGGCGACGCCGAGCGGATCCCGCTCCCCGACGGGTCGGTCGACGCAGTCGTGTGTGAGTGCGCCTTCTGCACGTTCCCCGACAAGAAGACGGCCGCGTCCGAGATGGCGCGGGTGCTCAAGCTGGGCGGCCGGGTCGGCATCACCGACGTGGCGCTCGACCCCGCCCGTCTCGACGACGAGCTGCAGACGCTGGCGGGGTGGGTGGCGTGTCTCGCCGACGCCCGCCCCGTGGCGGAGTACGTCGAGCTGCTCGCGGGTGCCGGGCTCACCGTCACCACGACCGAGCCGCACGACGACGCGCTCGCGCGCATGATCGAGCAGATCGACGCCCGGCTCGTCGCCTTCCGGATGGCGAAAGTCCCCGCCCTCGAGAACGTCGACTTCGACACGGCACGCGAGCGCGCCGCGCTCGCGGCCCGCGCCGTCCGTGGCGGCATCGCCGGCTACTCGCTGCTGGTCGCAGAGAAGAGGTAGCACGCGGTGACCGCCGCGATCCTCGTCCTTGCGCTGGCGCTCGCGGCCGCCAACGGTGCCAACGACGTGCCCAAGACGGTCGCGACCCTCGCCGGTGCTGGCGTCACCCGCTATCGCACGGCGATCGCATGGGGCACGGTCACGACGTTCGTGGGTGCGCTCGTGTCCCTGACCTTCGCGGCCGAGCTGACGAAGCTGTTCTCGAAGGGGATCTTCACTGCCACGCCGACGCCCGAGTTCACCCTGGCGGTGTTGCTGGGAACGGTCGCGTGGGTGGCCTTCGCGACCGCCGCACGCCTCCCCGTGTCGACCACCCAGGCGTTGGTCGGTGCGCTGGTCGGTGCCGGCGTGCTCATCGGAGCCGACGCCGTGAGCTGGCGCGCCCTTCCCGAAAAGGTCCTCTTGCCGACGCTGCTCGCCGTCGGCATCGCCTACGTGATCTCGTTCCTGCTCAATGTCATCAAGTTCCGGGTGCCGGAGTGCGTTTGTGTCGGCGTCGACGCCGCGGCCGGCGCACCGGTCGCGGTCGACGCGACCGGCGTGGCCGCGTTCAGTCCGCCGCCGAGCACTCCCCGCATGCGAGTCGAGGTCGGGACGGTCACCGAGTGCCGTGTGCACGGGAAGCACGGCAAGCGGCTTGATCTCACGATCAACGGGCTGCACTGGCTGTCGAGCGGAGCCGCGAGTGCCGCCCGCGGTCTGAACGACACGCCGAAGATCGTGGCCGTGGGCGCCTTCGCGCTCGTGCCGGCGGGAATGAGCTCCCGGAGCGTGCTGCTGTGCGTCGCGGGGGCGATGGCGATCGGTTCGATCCTCTTCGGGACTCGTGTCGCCCGCCGCCTCGGTGAAGACGTCGTGCACATGGACCACGTCGAGGGCTTCAAGGCCAACCTCACGACCGCGGCGCTGGTCGGCTTGGCCGCCAACCGGGGATTACCCCTGTCGACCACCCAAGTGTCCAGCGGCGCGATCGCGGGAGCCGCCGGCTCGCACCCGTCCCGGCTGAACGGCCGGACGCTGCGCGACTTCGCAATCGCCTGGACTGTGACACCGCTGTCCGCCGGCCTCGTCGCGGCGGCAGTCTTCGCGTTGCTGCGTTAGACCCGCGCCGTGTCAGTCGAGGCGAGCGCGTCCCGCAGCTCAGCCACCCGTGCGGGCACGATCGACCACCACACCCATCGCCCTCGCTTCTCGCCGGCGATGAGCCCGGCGTCGGCGAGGACCTTGGTGTGGTGGCTGACGGTGGGCTGGCTGCGCTCGAGCGGTCCGAGGAGATCGCACGAGCAGACCTCGCCGGCGGTCGCGATCAGGTTCAACAGCCGAAGCCGCACCGGGTCGGAAAGCGCGGCGAAGACATGGGCGAGCTCGGCGGCTTCGGATTCACGCAGTGGCGCCTCGAGCACGGGCGCGCAGCAGCCGTCGGTGTCGGCTCGGGCACGCGCCATGAGGAACCTCCCAAAATCGTATTGACATCTCTCGATGTATTCGCGATGATCGATACATCGACAAACGGCAATATACCTCGGAGGAACCATGAGTCGAGTCCAGCTGGCGCTCAACGTCGCAGATCTCGATGACGCGATCGCCTTCTACTCGAAGCTGTTCGGCACCGCCCCGGCGAAGGTCCGCCCTGGCTATGCCAACTTCGCCGTCGCGGAGCCGCCGCTCAAGCTCATCCTGATCTCCGAGCACGGCGATCCCGGAACCCTCAACCACCTGGGAGTCGAGGTCGAGTCGACGGACGAGGTCGCGGCGACGCAGCAACGTCTCGCGAACGAGGGTCTCGCGACGGCAACCGAGGACGAGGTGTCGTGCTGCTACGCCGTGCAGGACAAGGTGTGGGTGGACGCCCCCGACGGCGAGCCATGGGAGATCTATACCGTGCTCTCGGACGTCGAGATGCCTGGTGGCCGGCTTCGCACCGTCGAGCCCGAGAGCGCCTCGATGTGCTGCGAGGCGGCTCCCGAATCGGCGACGCGCTGCTGCTGACGCGCCGGTCAGGGCGGGGTTCATCGAGAAATCTTGACTCAAGGGTCACTGAGCTAAATACTCGGGTCGTGACGGACCACTCGATCGAAGAACGTGCTCGGCGCCACGCCGCCCTCGGAGATCCGGTCCGGCTGGCAATCGTCGAAGACCTCGTCTCCTCGGACCGCACCTCGCTCGAGCTCCAGGCGCGTTCAGGCCTTGCGTCCAACTCGTTGGCGTACCACCTCGAGGTGCTCGAGCACGCGGGGCTGATCACCCGATGCCAGTCGAGCGGCGATCGGCGCCGCCGTTACATCTGTCTCCGCCGGTCTGCGCTTCCCGCCTCGTTGACCCAGCCAGTGGTCGGGCGCCAGGAGGCGCTGTTCGTCTGCACGCACAACTCGGCGCGTTCCCCACTCGCCGCCGCGCTGTGGCGTCAGATCACTGCGACACCGGCAATCTCGGCCGGCACGCACCCCGCGACTCGGATCTACCGCGGCGCGGATGCTGCGGGCAGGCGGGCGGGCGTCGACCTCGGCGAGGTGCGTCCACGAAATCTCGATGATGTCGTTACGCTCCCGGAGCTCGTCGTGACCGTGTGCGACCGGGCCCACGAGGAACTTGATCCCGAGCCCGACTGGCTGCACTGGTCGGTCCCCGATCCGCTGGAGGTCGGCACCAGGGCCGCGTTCGACGCCACGGTCAGGGAGCTTCGGGATCGCATCACCGCGCTCGCCGACACGGCCGCATGACCGATCTCGCCCAACAGCCCGAGACCGGCACCGGGGCTCTCGATCTCGACCTCTTCCGGCGTCTGGTCGCCGAAGCACTCGGGACCGGTCTGCTCGTCATCGCCGTGATCGGTTCCGGGATCATGGCCAGCCGCCTGTCGCCGAATGACGTGGGTTTGCAGTTGCTCGAGAACGCGGCCGCGACCGCCGCCGCGCTG
>JBKPDN010000016.1:0-3253 GCA_046727875.1 Actinomycetota bacterium
AGCGTCTTCAAGAGCGCGTTGGACGCGGCCGCGCTCAGCATGTGCACCTCGTCGACCAGGTCGATCTTGCGCTTCGAGGTCGCGCCCAGCCCGAGGTGCACGCTGTCGGTCAGGTCGCGGATGTTGTCCACGCTGTTGTTCGACGCCGCGTCCAGCTCGAACAGGTCGAGGAAGCGGCCCTCGGCGATGGCAACGCAGTTCTCGCACTCCCCGCACGGCTCGCCGTCGGCGGACAGATTCAGGCAGTTCAGCGCCTTGGCCAGGACACGCGCCGTGGAGGTCTTGCCCGTGCCCCGGGGTCCCGAGAACAGGTAGGCGTGCCCCACGCGGCCTTCGCGCACTGCGTTGCGCAATGCGGTCGTCACGTGCTCCTGACCGACCAGCTCGGCGAACGTCTGGGGGCGGTGCTTGCGGTACAGCGACTGGTAGGTCATCGCGTCCGACTCTACCGAGAGCGATACCCTCCGACGTTGAAGGCCCGCGGCGGCGGTGGCTTTGCCGAGCGGCGCCGCATGAGCCCGAGCCCGCGAGGGCGACGACAGACCTCCGACCAGGGAGGTTCGCGATGAGCGCCACGGAGCACCCCGAGTACGAGGACGGCACCGCTCTTCTGGTGGTCGACGTGCAGAACGACTTCGCCGACCCGAACGGCAGCCTCTACGTCCAGGGTGGAGAGCAGGTGGTGCCGATCATCAACGGCGAGATCGGCCGGGCGCAGGCGGCGGGCGCCCCCGTCGTCTACACGATGGACTGGCACCCGCCCGAAACGCCGCACTTCGCCAAGTACGGCGGGAAGTGGCCCGTGCACTGCGTGCGCAACACGTGGGGCGCCGAGCTCCATCCGAATCTCGAGGTCGTCGGGGAAGTCATCCACAAGGCCACCGGCCAGGAGGACGGTTACTCGGGCTTCAGCGTCGAGGACCTGCCGACCGGCGAGCGCCGTGAGACGGGGCTCGAGCAGATGCTGCGCGACCGCGGGGTCGAGCACGTCGTGATCGCCGGGCTCGCCACCGACTACTGCGTGAAGGAGACGGGGCTCGACGCGGTCCGGAAGGGCTTCGAGGCGGAGGTGCTCACCGACGCGACCCGGGCGGTCGAGGTGGAGCCGGGCGACGGCGACCGGGCCCTGCGCGAGATCGAGCACGCCGGCGTCACGCTCGTCTGAGCGGCGCGCCCTCCATGAGCTGGGTCGACGACACCAACGCGGCGCTGTTCGTCGACCTGTACGAGCTGACGATGTCGGCGAGTTACCACGCGCACGGCCTCGACTCGCCGGCGACCTTCGACCTGTTCGCCCGAGACCTGCCGCCCCGCCGGGGGTACCTCGTCGCCTGCGGGCTCGATCAGGCGCTCGACTATCTCGAGCGGCTGCATTTCGACGACACCGCGCTCGAGTACCTCGACTCCCTCGGCCTGTTCGACGAGTCGTTCCTGTCGCTGCTCGCGTCGTTGCGCTTCACGGGAGAGGTATGGGCGATCCCCGAGGGCGACCTCGTCTTCCCGGACGAGCCGCTCGTGCGGGTGACGGCGCCGCTCATCGAGGCCCAGGTGGTCGAGACGTTCCTGCTCAACTGCATCGGCTACCAGACGATGATCGCGACCAAGGCGGCGCGGGTGGCGAGCGCGTGCCGTGGCCGTACGTTCGTCGACTTCTCGCCACGGCGCGACCACGGGACCGATGCGGCGATGAAGACAGCGCGGGCTTCGTACGTGGGCGGGGCGGCGGGGACGTCACTCGTTCTCGGAGGCCAGGCTTTCGGCCTCGAGCTCAGCGGCACCATGGCGCACTCGTACGTGATGCGTTTCGATGACGAGACCGACGCGTTCCGCACGTACGCCCGTGACTTCCCGGGCCGCGCCATCTTCCTCCTCGACACCTACGACACGGAGCAGGCGGCGGCGCGGGTCGTCGAGCTCGCGCCCGAGCTCGAGCCCGAAGGGCTGTTGCCAAGCGCGGTCCGGCTCGACTCCGGTGACCTCGACGCGCTGGCGCGTGCGGTGCGCCGGATCCTCGACGACGGCGGCCTGACCGGCGTGCGGATCTTCGCGTCGGGAGACCTCGACGAGTACCGCATCGCGCAGCTGGTGGCGGCGGACGCGCCGATCGACGCGTTCGGCGTGGGTACCCAGCTCGGTACGAGCGGCGACGCCCCGCACGTCGGCGTCGTGTACAAGCTGGTCGAGGACGCGACCGGGCCGAAGGTCAAGCTGTCGACCGACAAGGTGACACTACCGGGCCGGAAGCAGGTGTTCCGGCTCGCGGACGTCGGCGAGGTGCAGGCCGACGTGCTCGGCCTGGAGGACGAGGTGGTCGAGGGAAGTCGACCGTTGCTCCAGCGGGTGATGGTGGACGGCAAGCGCATCGTGGACCGCGAACCGCTGTCGGTGCTGCGCGAGCGGTGCCGGGCGGCGGTGGCGTCGCTGCCGGCGCGTCTGCAGGCCCTCGACCCCGAGGACCCGCCCTACGGCGTCCGGATCTCGCCGAACCTCCACGCGCTCGTACGCGCGCTCCACGAACAGCACGGCGTGCCGTGAGCAGCGTCGAGGACTTTCGCACTCAGGTGCGCGAAGCGCTGGCGGCCCGGTTGGCGCCGCGCCGCGCCGGCGACGCGCTCACTGTGCTCGGCGCCGGCAGCGACGACCTCGAAGCCGGGCGCGTGTTCCTCCGCGCCCTGGCCGACGGCGGCTGGGCCGTCCCGACATGGCCGGTGCAGTACGGCGGCCTCGGCGCCACGCCGGGGCAAGCCGGGGTCGTTTCCCAGGAGCTGGCGCGCTTCGAGGTGCCCGACCTGTACCCGTACCTGATCGGCCTGGCGATCGCGGGGCCGACGCTCGTCACGCACGCCACACCCGACCAGTGCGCGCGCTGGCTCCCGCCGATCCGAACCGGCGAGGAGATCTGGTGCCAGCTGTTCTCCGAGCCCGACGCCGGCTCCGACCTCGCGTCACTCGCCGCCCGGGCCGAACGCGACGGCGACACGTGGCGGGTCACGGGCTCGAAGGTCTGGAGCAGCCGGGCCCACTACTCCCAGTGGGGCCTGCTGCTCGCTCGTACCGACCCGACGGTGCCGAAGCACACCGGCATCACCGCCTTCGCGCTCGACATGCACGCCCCGGGCGTCACGGTGCGGCCGCTGCGCCAGATGAACGGCGACACGCACTTCAACGAAGTGCACTTCGACGGCGCGCCCGTCGCCGACAGTGATCGGATCGGCGCGCCGGGTGACGGATGGCGCGTGGCGCGCACCGCGCT
>JBKPDN010000017.1:0-3044 GCA_046727875.1 Actinomycetota bacterium
GTGGGCGCCCGCTCACGCCCTCGGGCCCGCCCCGCTCCGGCGCGCCGCGCACCGGAGGCGCGCCCTCGGGCGCTCCTCGCGGTGGTCCCGGCGGCGGACGCGGTGGCGGCTTCCCCCGCAGCGGTCCCGGCGGTCCTCCTGGTGGGCCGCCCGGCGGTCGCGGCGGATATCAGGGCCGCGGCCGCCCCGGTCCGCAAGGCCAGCGGCCTCGGCGGAAGAAGCGGCGCCGCCGCAACTTCGAGGACCTCGGTCCCGCCGAGCACCCGCAGCTCACGCCGACCGACGCGCCCGTCCCCGAGGGCGAGATCGTGGTGCCGCGCGGCATCACGATCCAGGAGCTCGCGCCCAAGTTGAACCGGACCTCCGCCGATCTTGTGCGCGTCCTGTTCGACGCGGGCGAGATGGTCACGGGTACGCAGTCGCTCGCGGACGAGATGGTCGAGCTCATCGCCGAGACGTTGGGCGCCGAGGTCCTGCTGGTCGAGCCGGGCCAGGAGGAGGAGCTCGAGCTCCAGGCGCTCCTCGGAGACGAAGAAGAGGAAGAGGACGAGAGCCTGCTGGAGCCGCGCCCGCCGGTCGTGACCGTGATGGGTCACGTCGACCACGGCAAGACCACGCTGCTCGACCGGATTCGCGAGACGCACGTCGTCGACAGCGAGGCCGGTGGCATCACGCAGCACATCGGCGCGTACCAGGTCGTGAAGAACGACCGGCAGATCACGTTCATCGACACGCCCGGCCACGAGGCGTTCACCGCGATGCGCGCCCGCGGCGCGGAGGCGACCGATGTCGCGGTCCTCGTCGTGGCGGCCGACGACGGCGTGATGCCCCAGACGGTCGAGGCCATCAGCCACGCCAAGGCGGCCGAGGTGCCGGTCGTGGTGGCGATCACGAAGGTCGACAAGGGCGACGCCGACACGCAGCGCGTCCGCCAGCAGCTCGTCGAGCAGGAGCTCGTGCCCGAGGAGTGGGGGGGCGACACGCTCGTGATCGAGGTGTCCGGCACCGAGGGCACGGGCGTCCCCGAGCTCCTCGACGCGATCCTGCTCGTCGCCGACGTCCAGGACCCGCCGCTCATGGCCAACCCGAAGGCGCCGGCCCGCGCGTTCGTGCTCGAGGCGAACCTCGATCCCGGCCGCGGCCCGGTCGCCACCGTGCTCGTCGAGCGCGGCATCTTGCACGTGAGTGACCCGGTGGTCGCCGGTGGCGGCTGGGGCAAGGTGCGGGCACTGTTCGACGAGAACGGCAAGCAGGTCGCCGACGCCGGTCCGTCGACTCCGGTCGAGGTGCTCGGCCTCGACGACGTGCCCCTCGCGGGCGACGAGCTGCGCGTCGCGCCCGACGAGAAAACGGCGCGCACCGTCGCCGAGGCCCGCGCCCGCCGGCGCCGCGCCGCCAGCCTGTCGCACCCGATGACGCTCGCCGGCGGCGCCCGCCTCGAGGACATCTTCGCCATGGTGCAGCGGGGCGAGATCGCCACGCTGAACCTGGTGCTCAAAGCGGACGTGCAGGGCTCACTCGAGGCCGTCACCGAGGCACTGCGCAAGATCGATCAGGAGCACGACGAGGTCCGGCTCTCGTTCGTGCACCGCGGCGTCGGCGGCATCACCGAGTCCGACGTAACCCTCGCCGCCGTGTCGAACGCCACCGTCATCGGCTTCAACGTGCGACCCGACCGCGGCGCCCGCGAGCTGGCCGAGTCCGAGGGCGTCGACCTGCGGCTCTACGAGGTCATCTACCAGGTGCTCGAAGACGTGCAGCAGGCGCTGGTCGGCATGCTCAAGCCCGAGTTCGAGGAGATCGTCACGGGCGACGCCGAGGTCCGCGAAGTGTTCTCGATCCCGCGCGTCGGCAAGGTGGCCGGCTGCTACGTGCAGAACGGCACGATCACCCGCGGATCCCGGGTCCGGTTCCTGCGTGACGGCGTCGTGATCTGGAACGGTCAGATCACGTCGCTCAAGCGGTTCAAGGACGATGCCCGCGAGGTGCAGCAGGGCTTCGAGTGCGGCATCGGCCTGAGCGACTTCCAGGACCTCAAGCAGGGCGACGTCATCGAGACCTACGAGCTCAGGGAAATCGCCCGAACCTGAGCTCTGCGTGCGAAGGTGGCGCGGTGAGCCCGCCCCGCGTCACCGCCCGCGACGCGCTGGGGATGCCGGTCCCGCCGTCGTGGCTGGCCCGCTCGGTCAACCGGCTGCGCGACGCTCTGGGCCTCGGGCGCCGCAAGCTGGCGCCACCGTTCATCGTGACCCTGGAACACCTCCAGGGGATGATCGACAACAAGGCGTTGGCGGTCGCGGTCGAGCTGGAGATTCCCGATCGGCTCCAGCAAGGACCGGCGCGAGCCGACGAGCTGGCTCGTGATCTCGGTGCCGACGCCGACGCGCTGAACCGTCTGCTGCGGTTCTTGGTCTCGCGCGGCTTGCTCGGGGCTACCAGGGATGGCCGGTATCGCAACAACGCCGTGTCGGACGCGCTGCGGCGCGATCACCCGTGGTCGGCGCGCAACTGGGTGCTGTTCTTCGGCGGCGACTGGCACTGGAGGATCTGGAACGAAGCGAAGCACTCGTTCCTGACGGGGGAGAGCGCGGCGAAGGCTGCGACCGGTCACGAGTTCTTCGAATACGTCAACGACGTCGACCCCCGTGCGGGTGAAGCGTTCAACGGCGCGATGACCGAAGGCTCCCGACTGCAGGGACTCCTGGTCGCGGACACCTACGACTTCTCCGGCGTCACCAGCGTCTGCGACGTTGGCGGCGGCACGGGCGCGATCGTGGGCGACCTGCTCGCTGCCAACCCCAAGCTGCGCGGCGTCGTGTTCGACCTGCCGCAGCTGGCTGAGCCGGCGCGCGGGAATCTCGCCGCGTGCGGCGTCGGCGACCGCGGCGACTTCGTTGCGGGCGACTTCTTCGAGGCCGTCCCGGAGGGGCACGACCTGTACACGTTGTTCGCGATCGTCCACGACTGGGACGACGAGCGCTGCACGACGATCCTCCGCAACATCCGCCAGGCGATGGCGCGGGGAGCACGCGTGCTCGTCACCG
>JBKPDN010000018.1:0-6965 GCA_046727875.1 Actinomycetota bacterium
CGACGGCGCGCCCGGCGCGCTCCATGAGCACGTCGACCGGCGTCCCGGCCGCGATCGTGCGCCGGTCCGCTTCGCCCATCTCGGCCGGCGTGAGGACGGGTCGCACGACGGCTAGCCCACCGCGATGGCCACTGCCATCGCCATCGAGTCGGTGTGGGTGAGCGAGAGGTGCCAGGCGCTGACGCTGCGCTCGTCGGCGAGCACTGCAGCCTTGCCGTACAGCGCGACGACCGGTGCGCCGCCGCGCTTGCGCACCACCTCGACGTCGCGCAGCTTGAACGCACCCAGGCCGACGCCGAGCGCCTTCATCACCGCCTCCTTGGCGCCGAAGCGGGCCGCCAGCCGCGGCGCCGGGTCACGATGCCGGAACGCGTAGGCGCGCTCGTCGTCGCTGAAGAGCCGCTCGGGCAGGTGCGCCCGACGCTTCATCGCCAGCCGGAACCGGTCGATCTCCACCAGGTCGGTGCCGACGCCGACGATGTTCACGCGCGGGTGCGCCACCGCTCGGCGAGCACGTAGACGGGCTCGGTGAGCAGGTCGACGACGTCGATGTCGGCGAGGCGCGTGTCGTCGAAGGTGGGCTCGGTCTCGGTGACGGCATCCTTGAGCGCGGCGTAGCGGCCCCGGTAGCCCTGGAGCACGCCGCGGGACACGTCGGGCGCCAGACGGGGGCGGAACGTCACGTGCAGGAGTGTCAACCCCGTCGTCTGGTTGCCCTTGAGCTCGGGGACGATGACCAGCGTGCGGCCGTCGCGACGGCCCTGCGCGACCGTCACCTCACGCTCGTAGGCGACGCGGTGCTTCGTACCGATGAGTCGGGGGTCGGTGTCGGTACGCGACGACAGGTTCGTGGCAATGCCGCCTCGGTCGACGACGTGCAACGTGGCGGTGTCGGCATCGACGTCGCCCTCGATGCGGTAGCGCGTGAACCCGGTGACCTGCTCCACGGCGGGGTCGAGGTCGACGATTGTGCGGAGCGCGCGGTAACTGACGCTGTCGCGCGCCACCCCGGCGGCCAACACCTCCTGCACCAGTGGCACCTCGAGCAGCGTCTCGTCGGAGCGCGAGATGCCGACGGTGACCGTCTTGGCCTGGTGCTTGATCGCGTCGACGGGCCGGGTGAGCTCGTCGATCCCCTGGGTCAGCGCGACGGTGAGGTCCTCCACCACGGTGCTCGGCGTGCCGACCTTGCCCAGCTCCAGCTGGTAGGAGTCAAGCGGCGCGGCGCCGATCGCGTAGCGCAGCACCGACGCGATGCGCACCGCGCTGCTGGCTTCGAGGTGGCCGTCGTAGGTCCCGGTGCGCAGCCCGTCGAAGAAGCCGGTCGCGGGCGCGTGCACCCCGGCCGCGAGCCGGTCGAGCAGGTGGTCGCCGTCGCCGCCGGAGACCGCGGCTTCGATCGCGGCGCGGGCTTCGCGCAGGGGCCGGGCCGACGAGTCGATGGCGAGCGCCGCTTCGTAGCCGAAGAGGTGCCCGGCCATCGTCGAGAGCACGAACCCGAGAGCGGGGTGAACGGCGGGGACCGTGATGGTCTCGACCGCGCCGGAGAAGCGGGCGTCGCCCTCGGTCGCGATGACGATCGGCGTCGCGCGGTGGGCCCGGTAGATCCCGACCTCTTTGGCCACGTCATCCGCGTTGGAGCCCACCAGGCCTGACGCGCACACCAGGATGAGCGGCTCCGACGACAGGTCGATGTGCTTCTTGTCTTCCGTGAAGTCGCAGGCGATCGCCTTGTAACAGAGCTCCGACAGCTTGATGCGCAACTCGGACGCGGCGATGCGGTTGGAGCCGTTGCCGACGACGGCCCAGTAGCGCTTCGACGGGGCGTGGCGCTGGGCGACCCCGGCGATCCCGTCGCGGGCGTCGAGGACCTCGAGCATCCGGTCGGGGAGCTCGCGCAGCGCCGCGAGCAGCTCGTGGCTGCGGGTCTCGTCGGTCGGGCCGGCGGCACTGGCGATCGCGAGGGTGAGCACGAACCCAGCCGCGATCTGCGAGTAGAACGCCTTGGTCGAGGCCACGCTCATCTCGACGTCGCGGCCGTCGGACGTGTACAGCACGCCGTCCGACTTCTCGACGAGGTCGCTGTTCCGGCGGTTCACGATCGCCACGACGGAGGCACCCCGCGCGCGCACCAGGTCGACCGTGCGGTTCGTGTCGGTGGTGGTGCCGCTCTGGCTGATCGCGACGACCAGCGTGTCGTGCATGTCGGAGCGCAACGCGAAGCCCGAGAGCTCGGTGGCCGGCATCGCGTCGACGAGCAGGCCGGTGGACGCGTCCCGCAGCGCGGCGGCGAAGCTTTGGCCGGCGACGGCGGCCGTCCCCTGGCCGATCACGATCACGCGTCGCAACAGGCCGTCGCGAAGACCGTCGCGCACCGCCTCGGGCAGCGACTCAGGACCGAGCTCGACAACGAGCCGGCCGTCCGCGCCGGCGCCGATCTTGCCCCGCAGTGTCTTGCGGAACGATGCCGGAGCTTCCGAGATCTCCTTGAGCAGGTAGTGCGGCGAGGCGCCGCGGTCGATGTCGCGCGTGGTGATCTCGGCACGTTGCAGCTCGTCGCCGGACACCGGAAGGTCAGTGCCGTCGTACGCGAACCGCCGGACGCCGGACAGCTCGCCGGCCGCGCTTGCATCCAGGGTCACGACCTGGCCCCGGGTGGCGCCGGGCCGCTGCGGGTCGGCGGGGGTTTCGCCGTCCATGCGGAGGTAGGTCGCGGTCTCCTCGACGAGCCCGTACGGCTCGCTGGCGACGACGAACGTGTCCTCGGCCAGGCCGACGTTGAGCGCCTGCCCGCTGCCTCGCAGCGCGAGCAGGACGCGGTCCGGGTGGTCGGCCGCGGCGGCCGCGATCGCCACCGAGCCCTCGAGCGAGGCGACCGTCGCCCGGAACGCCTCGTCCACCTCCTCGTCCGCGCTGAGGCGCCGCGAGACCAGCGTCGGGATGACCTTGGCGTCGGTGGTCATCTCGGTCGGGACGTCGAGCCGCTCGAGGGCGTCGAGATCGGCGTAGTTGTCGACGTCGCCGTTGAGCGCCCCGACGACGTAGGGGCCGTCGGCGCGCCCGACTTCCTCGCTGTTCACGGGGTGCGCATTGGCTTCGGAGATGATGCCGACGCTCGCCCACCGGGTGTGCGCGAGCACGACGGCCTCGGCCGTCTCGGCGGCGGCGGCCAGGTGCAGGAGCTCGTCGTCACGGATGGCGCCGCGCAGCGCGGCGGTGTTGTCGCCCAGCTCCCCGATCTCGGCCGCCGCCTTGTACACGAAGCTCAGGCAACCGCCGGCGCGCCGCACCGCGCCCGAGCCGAACAGGAGATCGCGCCGCTCCTTGAGCAGGCGCGCGATCGCGGGGTCGTCGAGATCGAGCCCGTGGTGATGGACAAACACGTGGAGCCCGGCAGAATCCCGGCCCCGCACCTCGAGCCGGTCGAGCGCCGACAGCGCGACCTGCACGGAGGTGAACGTCTCGATCGCGGAGGGTCCGAGATCCGAGCCGCAGAGATCGGCGACGGCGCGCGCCATGCGCAGCCGGTCGTGCCCCACGGCCCAGACCGCGTCCTTGAGCCGCACGAGCGCGGCGTTGACGTCCTCGAGCTCGACGGTCGACAGGTCGGTGGCGCTCGTGTCCAGCGCCCGTTCCACGGCATCCGTGGCCAGCTGAAGCTGGTGGACCTGGTGCTCCACGCCGACGGCGAGGGCGCGGTCGAAGAGCAGGGCACGCACGCCGGGCGCGCCGCGCAGCAGGGCGTCGACGGCCTCGACCCGCTCCGCCACGGGCGTCAGTACCTCGAGGTCGGCTCCGCCGGCGCCGAGGGTCGCGACGGCGCCTTCGAGCTCCGCGAGCAGGTGGGCGCCGTCGGGCGGCATCCGGCCGCTCGACCGCCGCAGGACGGCCACGATGCCGCACATAGGTCCCCCAGGGTAGGGCCTCGGGTGGTCCACAGCGCTCCGCGACATGGACACCCCGCGGTCGATCATGACCCCCGACGTCATCCAGCGCGTCCCGGGGAAGGGCCAGATCGCGGCAAAGCCACCGTCGGCGTGGCCTAGCCGGTCGAGCCGGTCGTAACAGCTAGGCGGAACCGCAGGCGCGTTCGACGGCGGCGGTGAGACGCGCCGCCGCCGCCTCCGCCTGCGCCGTCGTCGGCGCCTCGACCATCACGCGCACCACGGGCTCGGTGCCCGACGCTCGCACGAGCACACGGCCGTCGTCGCCCAGCTCCTTCTCGACGGAGACGAGCTCGGAGCGGAACGCGCCGTCGCGGTCGACGCCTCCGCGGTCGGCGACCCGCACACTCTGCAGCACCTGCGGCAACGGCTCGACGACGGCGGCGAGCTCCGACAGCGACCGACCGGTGCGGGCCATCACGTCGAGCAGTAACAAGCCGGTGAGCGTGCCGTCGCCGGTCGTGGCGAGGTCGGTGACGATGATGTGCCCCGACTGCTCGCCGCCCAGCGACAAGTCGCGCTCCTCGAGGGCGACGAGGACGTTGCGGTCACCGACCGGCGTCTCGACGAGCTCGACGCCGTGCTCGACCAGCGCGCGCCGCAACCCGAGGTTCGACATCACGGTCGCGACGACGGCGTCGCCACGCAGCTCCCCGCGCTCGTGGAGGTCGAGCGCGATGATCGCCAGCATCCGGTCGCCGTCGACGAGGGCGCCCGTCTCGTCGACCGCGATGATCCGATCGGCGTCGCCGTCGAAGGCGAGCCCGGCCTGAGCGCCCGCGTCGACGACCGCGCCCTGGAGCTCACCGGGGTCAGTCGAGCCGCACCCGGCGTTGATGTTGGTGCCGTCGGGCTGGTCGTGCAGGACCCGGACCCGCGCCCCGGCGACGCGCAGGGCCCACGGCGCGACCTCGTAGGCGGCACCGTTGCCGCAGTCGATCACGACCGACACGCCGTCGACGCGGCGCCCGCCGAGTGCGGCGCCCAGGTGGGCGATGTAGTCAGCGGGGGCGCCGAGGCGATCGCGCACCGCGCCCACGCCGGCGCCGTCGGGACCGGGGACGATCGACCCTGTGCCGGCGTCGACCAGGCGGCGCAGCTCGGCCTCGATCTGCTGCTCGGGCTCGTCGGGAATCTTGCGGCCGCCGCGGGCGAACAGCTTCACGCCGTTGTCGGGGTACGGGTTGTGGCTGGCCGAGACCACCGCCGCGGGCGCGTCGAACAGCTGCGCGAGGTACGCGACGCCCGGTGTCGGCAGCACGCCCACTCGCTCGACGTCGACGCCTTCGCTACAGAGCCCGGCGACGAGCGCCGCCTCGAGCAGTGGCCCGGACCGGCGCGTGTCACGCCCGACGACGAAGGGCCGATCCGAACCGATCACGCGGGCCGCGGCGCGCCCGAGCGCGGTCACGAGCTCGGGAGTGAGATCGCGGTTGGCGATCCCGCGGACTCCGTCGGTGCCGAACCGCAGCGTCATGCTCGCCCCGATGCGTGCATAGACCGGAACTCTTCCGGTTCAGGAACGCATCGCAGGTGGCTCAGCGCTTCGAGTACTGCGGCGCCTTGCGGGCCTTCTTCAGGCCGTACTTCCGGCGCTCCTTCTCGCGGGCGTCGCGCGTCAGCAGTCCGGCCTTCTTCAGCGCCGGACGGAGCTCGTCGTCGAGCGACGCGAGCGCGCGTGCGATGCCGAGGCGGAGGGCGCCGGCCTGACCGCTCACGCCACCGCCGTCGAGCGCGGCATCGACGTCGTACACGTCGGCGGTCTGGGTGAGCCGGAGGGGCTCGGTCGCGACGACCTGGTGCGTGAGGATCGGGAAGTACCGCTCGAACGCGTGGCCGTTCACCTTGATGACCCCGGTGCCGGGGCGCAGGCGTACGCGCGCGATGGCTTCCTTGCGCCGACCGGTGGTCTGGATCAGCGGCTTCGTCACCCTTACCTCCGAGCCTTGCCTGCCAGCGGGCGTTCGACCGGCTTCTGGGCCGTGTGGGGGTGCGTCGGGCCGGCATAGACGCGCAGCTTCCGCAGCATCTGCCGGCCGAGGCGGCCCTTCGGCAGCATCCCCTTGACGGCGCGGTGCACGACCTTCTCCGGATCGCGCTCGAGCAGGTGACCGAGGCTCTCGGAGCTGATGCCGCCCGGGTACCCCGAGTGACGCCAGTACACCTTGCCCTCGGCCTTGCGCGGCTCGACCGCGATCTTCGCCGCGTTGACGACGATCACGTGGTCGCCGACGTCCACGTGCGGCGCCCAGATGGGCTTGTGCTTGCCGCGCAGCAACGTTGCGACCTCGGTCGCGAGGCGGCCGAGCACGGCGCCGTCGGCGTCGATCACGTGCCAGGCGCGCTCGATGTCGCTGGGCTTGGGGCTGAAGGTTCGCACAGGAACGACAACGATACTCTCGGCGGTCACCGTCGCGACAATCGGCTCTCACCTGCTCGTCACGTCCAAGGGTTAGCCTTCACCGCGGTGGCGGGGGCTTTGCCGACCGTCGCCGCAAAGCCGGAGCTTGCGACGGCGGAAAGGACAGACGTGACCGCTCCCCCCACCGCGGTGCCCGTCCACGAGATCCCGCCGGCGCGGGAGCCCGACAGCGAGCGTGCGCTCGAGGTGCTGCTCGACTCGGCCCTCGACCCCATCGTCGACATGGTGCTGATGGCACGCGACGGCGGCTACGAAGCCCACTCGCACGACGGCCGGGTCCGGTTCCGGCGCACCGAGGGCGGCGGATACGAGACCGTCGCGACCGAGGGCGCCGATCCGTTCGCCGATCAGTCCACCGAGAAGTTCGCAGGGCTCGACGCCGAGCGCGCCCACCCGTACCCGACACGGGGAGAGAACGCGTACCCATTCGCGTACGACCAGGTCGCCCAGTTGTTCGACCACCCGGCCGCGCCCGACCTCTGCGTGATCCACTCGGCCGCGCACAACTGGGAGGACCAGGGCGGCCACCGCGGTGAGCATGGCTCCCTCGACGTCGTGCAGGCCCGGGCGCCGTTCGTGGTCGCGGGGAAGGGCGTTCG
>JBKPDN010000019.1:0-1378 GCA_046727875.1 Actinomycetota bacterium
GCCCGTCGCCGCCGACATGGTGATGCCGGTGCCCGAGTCGGGCATCCCCGCTGCCCAGGGCTTCGCCCGCGCGTCGGGCATTCCGTACGGCGACGGCGTGGTGAAGAACCGCTACATCGGACGGACGTTCATCGCCCCGACCCCGGAGACGCGCGCCGCCGGTGTCCGCCTGAAGCTGAATCCGATTCGGGAGAACATCGCGGGCAAGCGCCTCGTCGTGGTCGACGACTCGATCGTGCGCGGCACGACACAACTCACGCTCACCCGCATGCTGCGGGAAGCAGGCGCGAAGGAAGTGCACCTGCGCGACACGTCCCCTCCGTACCGGTGGCCGTGCTTCTACGGCATGGACACCGGCCGCCGCTCGGAGCTCGTCGCCGCCGACCTCGAAGTCGGCGAGATCCGGGAGTATCTCGGCGTCGACTCGCTCGCCTACCTCGAGCTCGACCGGCTCATCGGCGCCACCGGCTCGCAGCCCGAGTCGTTCTGCACCGCGTGCCTCAGTGGCGACTACACCATTCCGGTCCCCGACGCCGACACGAAACTCGCGCTCGAGGAGGAGCCGGTGCTCCGTCCCGACGCCGAGTCCGAGGCCACCGCCCGCGTCGAGCCGTGACCCGGCGCGACCCGAAGCGCGAGTCGCTCACCTACTCCGATGCCGGCGTCGACACCGCCGCCGGCGAGAAGGCCGTCGAGCTGATCAAGGAGCACGTACGGTCCACGTTCCGGCCCGAGGTGATCGGCGACGTCGGCGGCTTCGGAGGACTGTTCGCGTTCGCGACCGACCGGGTGCACGACCCCGTGCTGGTCGCGTCCACGGACGGCGTCGGCACGAAGTCGGTCGTCGCCCGGCTCGCAGCCCGCCACCGCACGATCGGGATCGACTGCGTGGCGATGTCGGTCGACGACGTGGCGGCCAACGGCGCCGAGCCGCTCTTCTTCCTCGACTACATCTCCACCGGCAAGCTCGTGCCCGAGACGATCGACGAGATCGTGGCCGGCGTCGCCGACGGCTGCCGTCAGGCCGGGTGCGCGTTGCTCGGCGGCGAGATGTCGGAGCACGGCGGCGTGATGGAGCCCGGCGAGTTCGACCTCGTCGGGTTCGCCGTCGGTGTCGTCGAGCGCTCGCAGGTGCTGCCGGCGCGCGTCGTCCCCGGTGACGCGATCGTCGGCTTCGCCAGCGGCGGCTTGCGCTGCAACGGCTACTCGCTCGCGCGGCGCGCCCTCCTCGAGATCCAGGGACGCGACCTCGACGGGCCCGCCTGGGCCGGCGCCCCCCATTCGCTCGCCGACGAGCTCCTGCGTCCGAGTGTGATCTACGCGCCGTCGATGCTCGAGGCTCGGCGTCACGTCGACGTGCACGCCTACGCCCACGTGA
>JBKPDN010000020.1:0-5697 GCA_046727875.1 Actinomycetota bacterium
CCCGCCGGAGTCGTGTCGTCGACCGCGGGCATGGTTGAGGTCGTGGGGGCGCCGGTCGTGGTGGTCGTGTGCGGGTGATCGCCGGCGGCGGTAGGCAGTGAACCCGTCGACGCGGCGACCGCGACGCCACCGAGCGCGGCGATCGCGGCGGCGGCGAGAACGGTCAGCTTGGCGTAGCGATGCCGGAACACAGAGGACCTCCTGGGAGCACGGCTGCCCGTCTGCCCACCGTGGAGAACGCTGCCGGACCCCGGCGCGTTACAGCGCGTTACGGCCGGTGGCTGTGTGCGTCGGTCTGCCCGGGTGGTCCGCTCGGCTGAGGTCCGATCCCGCCGGCCTTCGCGGTGGTCGGGGGGGCGCCGCCGCCCCCGGCTCCGTCGAGGCTGCCCTGTCCGTCGGCAGGATGCCCTGCCGGCAAGGGACCAGGGACCTTGGCGCCGTTGGGGGCCGGGCTCGATGACACCGAATCGCTCGTCGTCGGTGGCGGGCCGGCGGTCGTGGCCGGGACGCTGTGATCAGGAGGCTGCTCATCACCGGCCGGGATCGAGATCCCCACCTTTTCCAGGAGGGTGGAGGCGGCGCCTTGCGCCGACTCGGGGAGGGCGCCCGCGACGGCCAGCCCGCTCGTGATGGCAAGCGCGGACGCAACGGCCGCCACCGCCGCCAGCTTGACGAGGCGTGAACGGGAGCGCCGGGAGCGCGGCGCCGGACGGTCGCGTCGTGCCAGCACGACCGCAGCCACGATGCGCTCGACCGCCACCGGCGCGTCGTCCAGCTCCGTGCTGTCCGGGGGTCCTCGCAGCGCGCCCAGTGTTGTCGCAACGCCGCGGTATTCGGGCGGCGCGTCAGCGGCGTCGACCGAGCCGGCCAGGAGCCGCTCGGCCGTGCTCGTGTCGAGCGCGAACCGGTCCATGTCGCGTGGGAAACCGCTCGGCGCTGTCATCGCGTTACATCCCGACGTTCGGGTGTCTGTTCGGCGAGGTGCTCAGCCAGACGGCGAAGCCCACGATGCTGAAGGACACGTACGTTCCCCGGTTGCTTGCCGACGATCGCCGCGACCTCCGCCACATCGAGCCCGCCGAGCACACGGAGCAGGATCACCTCGGCCTGGTCTCGCGGTAAGCAGCCGCGAACCAGCGCCACCGCGGCGTCGGCTCTCATCGCGTCGACGGCGGTCCCGGCCGGATCGTCGTCGGCGCGGCGGTCGACGAGCATGTCGGGCGTCACCGTCACGCTGCGTCGCCGCGACTCACGCCGTCGCCAGTCGATGAGGCGGTTCCGCGCGATCGTGAACATCCATGCGCGGAATTGCTGGTCGTCGCCGCTGAACGTCGCGAGATCTCTCGAGGCCGCGAGCCAGGTCTCGGCCTCGACATCCTCGGCTGCCGCCGGGTCGAGCCCGCGGAGGAACCGCAGCAGTCGCGGATGCAGCTCGTGCCACAGCACCGCGATCGCCCACTGCGCGCCCTGCTGGGCGGCCGCGAGCACCTCGCCGAACTCGGTCGGCGCCATTGAACCGGTGACGTGCGGTTCGAAGCGCTCGCCGGCCTGCTCACCCATGGGCCGAGAAGGTAGCCGGGCGAGTCCGCCCCGGTCTCGGGCCCCGTCTCGAACCCGGTCAGCCGACGACCAGCGACTCGAAGTGGTCGCCGCTGCTGCGCTTGCGTTTGGCGCTGTACATGAGCGCGTCGGCCTCGACGAACATCTGCTCGACGCTCTGCGGGGCGCTCCGCCACGTGACGAGTCCCACCGTGACGGATGCCGGCGGCCCGCCGTCGGGTTCCGCCAACCGCTGCTGGATGCGGCGCGTCACGGTCGCCGCATCCTCGTAGTCGGTGTCGGGGAGCAACAGCACGAACTCGTCGCCGCCGACCCGCGCCAGCAGGTCGGTCGGGCGCAGGACCCCCTGCGCCGAGGTCGCGAGGTGGACGAGGGCGGCATCGCCCGCGGCGTGGCCGTGCACGTCGTTGATCTGCTTGAGGCCGTCGAAGTCGAGGAACGCGACCGACAGCGAACCCGGGTGGCGTTGCAGGCGAGCGAGCTCGATGGCGCCGCGTTCCTCGCACGCCCGGCGGTTGGACAGTCCGGTCAGCGAGTCGAACCGGGCCCGGTTGGCTTCTCGGATCAGCCGGGCGTGGAAGTGATCCACGACCGCCGTCGTCAGAGCGAGGAGCACGAGCGCAGTGACGGCGTTCGAGACCGCGATCCCGGTCGTGACCGAGTTCGAGAGTCCATCGAGCAGGACGGCGGTGGCGCCGGCGACCGCGCCCACGAGGCCGATGCGAAAGCTACCCATCCAGGCCATGAGCGCCACTCCGGCCACGTACACGAGCGAGAGAGAGAGGTCCCGGCCGGTGGTGACGTCGACGATGAAGCCGGCCCCGACGACGAGCAGGCCGAGCGTGATCCCTACGAGCTCGTTGCGGATCCGGGACGCCCCTGCCAGCACCACGGAAGGCAGCGTATTCGGCGTGTGGAAGAAGTGGTCCGGTACGGGTCGGTCAGTTCCCGAGAGCGACGACGCGCCGGTCGGCGGCGACGATCACGAGACCGTTGCCGGCGGCGGGCGTAGCGAAGTTCGCGGCGTGACCGACCTGCGTGGTGCCGAGCTCCTGTCCGTCGGACGCGCGGTAGGCGTGGAGCTGACCGCTGCCGAGATCGATCGCCCACACCGTGTCGCCGGTGACGATGGGCGAGCCGTCCACGCCGGCGGCGCGCCAGGCGACGCTGAACTTCGATCCGTCGATGCGGAGCGCGACGAGCCCGTCGCGGCACGGCACGAACAGCAGTGGCGGCACCGACGCCGTGCCGCCGTACGCACCCGCGCTGCACACGGTGGCGTCGAAGACCTGCCCACCCGTCCCGCCGAGGTGGTCGGCGCGCATCAGGTACCCGACGCCTTCCTTTCCGGTCACGAACACGAGCCCGTTGCTTACCGGCGATGGTGAGGTGGATCCCAGGTCGATATCGCCTCGGCTGAGCTCGTCGCGGTTTCGCGGCGTCCAGGCGTCGGTCATCTGGAGACCCGGCAACGACAGCTTGACGACCGAGTTCGACAGGTCCGGCTGGCCCGCCTGGGTCGAGTTCCCGCTCGCGACGTACACGGAGTTCCCGTCGACCGCCGGCCCCGGCGGCGCCCAGATCCCGGCGGCGCGCCCCGCCGGCACGACGTACGACGCGAGATCGCCGCTCCCGTCGGCGGGGGCGCCGACGAGGTAGCCGCGGTAGTTGCCGCAGTCGCCGAACAACCCGCCGTACGGTACGAGTACCTGGTCGCCCGCGAGCGCGAGCGCGCCGCGCTGCTGCTGCACCCGCGGGTCCGAGTTGGGAGCGTCGACAGCGCGACGGAACCGCTCCGCGCCCGAGGAAAGGTCGAGCGCGACCAGCTCGTGTCGGACCGGCTGCACGAACGGCACCACGTAGATCAACCCGCGGCCGGGGTCGACGACGGGTGTGCTCGTGATCCCGGTCGGGTCGATGTTCCCGCACGGAAGGTCGGAGCGTGGCACCGGATCGCCGAGGTGCGTTTGCCACTGGACTTGTCCGCTGGTCGCGTCGAGCGCGTAGACGGTGTTCCCCTCCGTGGCCACGAACACTTGGGAGCCGACGAACAGCGGCTCCGCGTAGACGTCGCCGTCGAGCCCGGGCGACTCCCACACCCGGCGGAGCGATCCGGCGGCCGGTCCGTTCGGCTCGGCCCCGGTGCGGCTGGCGTCCCGGTGGTACGTGGGCCATGCGGCGGCACCCGATTGCGCGCCCGCCGTCGTCGGCGCCGCCGTGGTGGCCGACGACTTCGACTTGGCGTTGCCTCCACCCGACGAGCTGCACGCCGCCCCAACCAGCGCGATGAGGACGAAGTACGCGAAGGCTCGCCTACCGGTCACGGGCCCAACGTAGCGTTGCTTGACGACAGAGCGCGGCGGCTGCATTGTGCAAATTAGCTATGACGCACAGGGCAGGGGTCAGGCGGATGCGCCGTTTCGGGACGCTGCTCGCCTGCACGCTCGTTCTCGCCGCGCCGGTGCTTGCCACCGCGGCCGGGGCCGCCGGAAGCACCGACCTCGCCGACCTCACGGTTACGGGCGGGGCGCTCAACCCGGTGTTCAGTCCTGATCAAACCGTGTACACGGTGGATGTCGACGCCGCGACCAGCAGCACGCACGTCACGGCGACACCATCGCCGGGCACCACGGTCACGGGCGACGGTGACATCGTGCTCAACCCCGGCTGCAACCTGGTGAACGTCACGACCCACGCGGGTGGCGACAGCAAGACGTACTCCGTCATCGTCCGCCGCGGCGCTGGCGCGCCGACCAACGCCGAGCTGAGCGCGCTCGACGTGAGCGGGGGATCGCTTCAGCCTGCGTTCAATACCGGTACGCACAACTACTCGCTGAACGTCGACAGCTCGGTCACGAGCACGCGCGTGACCGCATCACCCACCGACCCGTGCGCCGCGATGCAGCTGCGCGCGAACGGTTCCGTCGTGACGAGCCTCGTCGCGGGTGTGGCCGGTCCTTCCGTTCCGCTCAGCGCGGGCGCCAATACGGTCGAGGTGCGCGTGACCGACCCTTACGGCGGGCCGCAACAGCCCTACACCGTGAACGTGAACGTGGCCGCCCCCGCACCGCCGGCTCCACCGGCGCCCCCGCAGGCACCGCCCGCGCCGCAGACGCCGCCGGTGGCCGAGGCGCCGTCGACCGCGCCCGCTCCGGTGGCTACGGCGGCGCCCGAGGCCGTCCCGGAGACTCCTTCGTCGGCGGGCGGCACGCTCGACGTCAGCGGCCTCGTCCCGGCGCCCGCGGTACCGCCGCTCGGGGCGTTCCCCGACGTCGGGATGCTCGGCTTGAACGGGCTGGTGGCGGAGTCGCAGATCGGTGTGGGCAACGACGTCACGGTGTCGACGTCCTCGGTCACGGCTCGGGTGACCGACCTGCGGAGCCCGGTCGTCGCGTTGGCCGCCAGGTACAGCGGCAACCCCTCAGGGGTGCCGCTCGCGGCGGTCTCGTTCTCGGACGTTCGCGTGGTCGGCGCGTCGGACGAGGCGGTCGCCAAAGTCGTGTTCCACCTGCCGGAGGGCATGTCGTCCGCGCAGCGGCCCATGTACTTCGACGGGATCGAGTGGCGCGACGTCGGCGGCGAGCTGATCACCCGGCCGACCGAGGGCACGATCACCGTGAACCTCAACGGCGCGTCACAGCCGCGCGTCACGGAGCTCGGCGGCACGTTCTTCGCCGTCGTGCCCCGCCAGCCGGGGGCGCTGCTCGGCCCGACCGTCGAGCCCAAGCAGGTCAACGCAGGCCCCGTCCCCGGGCTGCCGAGCGATGGCTTCCCGTGGCTGGCGGTCCTGCTCGGTCTGACCCCGGTGGTTGCTGTCGTGATCGCGTCGCTCAGGGCGTGGCGGACACGTGCCGCGCCCGTTCCCGTGCGCCGGCGGTAGACGGCTACGCCGCCAGGCGGTACCGGTGGACGGCGATCGGCGCCGCCACCGCGAGGATCGCGACGCACCAGAGGATCGCCGCCAGCACGTCGAAGGTGGTCGGTCCGCCGATCGTCAGATCGCGAACGGCCGTGATAACGACTGACACGGGCTGGTGCTCCGCCCAGGGCTGGAGCCAGTCGGGCATCGACGCTACGGGCACGAACGCGTTGGACGCGAACACGAGCGGCGCCATCACCGGGAACGCGGCCGCCTGC
>JBKPDN010000021.1:0-5712 GCA_046727875.1 Actinomycetota bacterium
CGCCGGCGTCGTGACCGAAGACCGGCAGCGTGCGCACAACCCGGACGCCGGGCGCGTCCATCGGTACGAGGATCATCGATTGGCGGTGGTAGGGGTCCGCGTCCGGGTTCGAGACGCCCAAGAGGATCGCGACCTTGCACCGGTCCGAGGCGGCACCGCTCGTCCACCACTTGTGCGCGTTGATCACGTAGTGATCGCCGTCACGCACGATGCGGCTGGAGATGTTGGTGGCGTCCGAGCTCGCGACCCACGGCTCGGTCATCGCGAAGCACGACCTGATCTCGCCGTGCAGCAGCGGCACCAGCCATTCGTCCTGCTGCTGCGGGGTGCCGAACTCGGCGAGGATCTCCATGTTGCCGGTGTCGGGCGCGGCGCAGTTCGTCGCCTCCGCCGCCAGCAGGTTGCGGCCCATCAGCTCGCAGAGCGGCGCGTAGTCGAGGTTCGACAGCCCCGCGCCCCACTTCGGGTTGGGCAGGAACAGGTTCCACAGCCCGCGGTCGCGCGCGCTGGCCTTGAGCTCCTCCATCACCGGCGGGTGGAAGTGCGGGTTGCCCGATTCCTCCACCTGACGCCGGTACACCGGCTCGTTCGGGACGATCTCGCTGTCGATGAAGTCGCGCAGCTGCTTCTGCAGCTCGAGCGACCGGGCGCTGAACTCGAAGTCCATACCAAAGCGCACGCTACCCCGGCATCCGGAGGCCCGGCGGCGTAGAACTACTTGCGTGAGACCGTCGTTCGAAGCGCTGCTTCTCGGCGTGACGTGGGTGATCGGCTGGGTGCTGTGCTGGCGCGTGCCCCACCTGCCCGCACCGGGGAGCTCGTCCCCGGGGCGGCACGTCTCCGTGGTCGTCCCCGCCCGCAACGAGGCCGGGCGGCTGCCGGCGCTGCTGGCGGCGCTCTCGGCCCAGAACCGTCCCGCCGACGAGGTCATCGTCGTGGACGACCACTCGGAGGACGCCACCGCCGCGCTGGCAGCTGCCGCCGGCGCGCAGGTCGTCGCCGCGCCGTCGCTCCCGGAGGGATGGACGGGCAAGACGTGGGCGTGCTGGACGGGCGCCGAGCTCGCGACGGGCGACGTGCTCGTGTTCCTCGACGCCGACACGGAACCGGGTGCCGACCTCGTCGCGCGGCTGCTCGCCGCGCTGGAGGACGCGCGGGGTCTCGTGTCGGTGATGCCGTACCACCGGATGCAGCGTCAGTACGAGCGACTGTCGGCGTTCTTCAGCGTGATCTCGCTGATGGGTATCGGAGCCGCCTCGGCGCGCCGCTCCGCTCCGGTCACGGGCGCGTACGGTCCGTGCCTCGCGTGCGACCGCCGCGACTACGACGACGTCGGCGGTCACGAGGCGATTCGCGGCGCGGTCGTCGACGACGTGGCGCTCGCCCGGCGCTTCCGGGCCGCCGGCCTGCGCGTGCGCGTCGCTGGCGGGCGGGGGACGATTCGGTTCCGCCTGTACGGCGGCGGGTTGCGCGACCTCGTCGAAGGGTGGAGCAAGAACTTCGCGTCCGGCGCGGGATCCACGCCGGTGGTGCGGTTCCTGCTCGTGTTCGCGTGGGTGATCGGCGTGGGCACCGCCGCGCAGGCGCCTGTCCGCGAGGCGGTCGCCGCCGTCGCCGGATGGTCGGGTCCCGGCGTCGTCCTGTGGGCCGGGTTCGTCGCATTCGTGGTGCAGCTCGCCGTCCTGCTGCGACCGCTCGGCAACTACACGTGGGCGTCGGTGCTGTTTCCGATCCCGCTCGCGGCATGGTTCGCGATCTTCTTCCGCTCGATCGTGATGACGATGCGCGGTCAGGTGCGATGGAAAGGGCGCGTCGTTCCGGTTTCGTTCGGTCGCCGTCGCAAGCTCCCGCTCCTGCGGCAACGGTCGGCAAAGCCGCCGTTGCCGCGCCGACAGGGACGATGACGCCATGAGCTCGCTCGCGACGCGCCGCAACATCGTGCTCATCCTGATCGACGCCGGCGTCTGGGCGTCGTGGAGCGCGGTGTGCGGGTACATCGCCCATCGCATCCCGACGGCGCGGCTGTCGCGCGACCGCGGTCTGTTCCGCATCCGCCGGTTCGAGTCCGGCGGCCGCGTCTACGAGCGGCTGCTGCGCATCAAGCGGTGGAAGGACCGACTCCCGGAGGCGGGCGCGCTGTTCCGAGGCGGTTTCTCGAAGCGGCGCGCCGCGACCGCCGACCGCGAGTACCTCGAGCGCTTCGCCGTCGAGACCCGCCGGGCCGAGCTCACGCACTGGCTCATCCTCGCCGCGTCTCCCTGGTTCTTCCTGTGGAACCCGTGGTGGTTGGGGCTGGCGATGGTGGGGTACGGGATCGCGGCCAACGTCCCGTGTCTGGCGATCCAGCGCTACAACCGGGCTCGGTTGTTGCGTATGATCCTCCGGCCTTCCGCAGCCCGGACGGCATGAGCGTCCTGTCGCCGTATTTTCTTAGGTTACGTTGACCGCAATGGTGCATCTGACCGGTACCTACTCCGATGTCGACCGCTCGGCCGACCCCGTTGGGGCGGCGGAGTGGATGGACACGATGTGCGACTGGCCGTTCATCCGCGCGTACAAGGCCCGGACGGTCGACCTCCTGCGCGTCGGTGCCGGCGCGCGCCTCCTCGACGTCGGATGCGGCACGGGCCACGACACCCGGGCGCTCGCCGCCGCCGCCGGTCCCGACGGGGTGGCCGTGGGCGTCGACGCGTCCGCGGTCATGCTGAAGTCGGCCCGGACGCGCGGCGGCGCGTACCTGCAAGCCGACGCTCGCGTCCTGCCGTATCCCGACAACGCGTTCGACGGGACGCGCATCGATCGTGTGCTGCAGCACGTGGCCAGGCCGGCGGCAGCGGTGCACGAGCTCGTCCGCGTGACGCGTCCGGAAGGTCGGGTCGTGGCCATCGACCCCGACCAGGAGAGCATCATCGCCGACGTGTCCGACCGTGCGTTGCTCCGCAAGATCAAGGACTTCCGGCGGGACCGCAACCTGTGCAACGGCACGATCGGTCGCCAGCTCCCGCGCCTCTTCCGGCGGGCCGGCCTGGTCGACGTCGCGTGCGAGGCGGCGACACTCGTGCTGACCGATCCGCACGACGCCTTCGGCTTCACGACGTGGCCGCAGCTGATGCTCCACGAAGGACTGCTCACCGACGACGAGGTCGCCCGGTGGGACGCCGAGATCGGCGCCGCCGTGGCCAGCGGTGACTTCCTCTACGCCGTCACCTTCTTCATCGCCAGCGGCACCAAGCCCTGACGGGCGTTACCCCGTCGCCCGGATCCAGTCCGCGATCGCAGCGACTGCCTCGTCGCGGCCCGTCGGAGCTTGCGACGGCGACCGGAATCCGTAGTGGTCGGCGTCGATCTCGACCCGGTCGACCCGGGGCGCGGCGATCGACGACGCGAGGAGATCGGTGTCGGACGGGAAGATGCCGTGGTCGCCGGAGTAGCTCACGACGAGCGCCGGCAGCGTCATGCCGCGTCCGGCGCGGACAATCGACGCCCGTGACGACAGGCCCGACCACGTCGAGAGCCACGCTTCGGGCGACACGATCCTCCCGAAGCCGACGGCGCCGTAGTTGATCCAGTCGGGGCGCGCGCCCCACAGCGACCCGACCGTCCGCTTCGACGGGTCGAGAGACAGGTCCACGAAACGGGGGTCGGCGTCGGTGCGGTACACGGTCAGGAACTCGGTAGCGATCGCACGCCGCCGGTCGTCCACCGAGGCCGTCTCCTGCCAGCCGGCACGGGCCGCCCGGCGTCGCGCGACTCGCTCGCGCGCCAGTGCGTCGATCCGCTCGACGCGCTCCCGTTGCCCGGCCCGGTAGCGCTGGACGAAGTCGGATGCGTAGCCGGTCTCGTCGGGAGGCTCGACGAACCCGTTCGCGGGGTCGTACATGTCGAGCGCGGGATCGCAGGACACGGGGTCGCCCTCGTCGGTCACCGACGCGTCGATCGCGTGCAGTAGGTAGTGGCCTTCACCGATGTGCGCGGCCAGGTAGGCGAAGGCGTCGGCGCCGGGGAGGTCGTAACGGTTGAGATCGAACGGATCGCCCGCCGCCGTATCCGTGAGTCGTGCGCCGTCGGCCGCCAGCGCCTGCTCCAGGTAGAAGGTGAGCAGCGACCCGCCGCCCGAGTTGCCGCACAGCACGACGCGGTCGTAGCGCTCGCGCAGCGCCCTGACGCCCGCCGCCACGTCGAGGACCACGACCTCGTGGAGCAGCGTGGTGTCGTTGTTCAGCCACCGTGTGTTCAAGCACAGCACCGCGTACCCGGCCTCGACGAGCCCCGGGACGATGTAGTGGTGCGAGAAGTTCGCCCGCGGGTGCGCGACCAACACCGCGGTGTCCTCGTTCCCCCGCGAGTAAAGCCAGCCCTCCGCCATCGCGCGATCCGCCGTCTCGAGCGCGAGCGGCTCGCAGGTGGTCCCTGCCGGCGGCGGTCGGCTCCACTCGGCGACCGCGTACGGGTTGTCGTAGCGTCCGATCCGGGTCGGCGCCGCCATTGACGATGGACTAGGTGGCGGCGGCGCTTTTCTCGGCCTCGTGCACGACGATGTCGGGCAACTCCTGGAGCGGCGGGTTGTCCACCGTCAGCAGGCGCTGCGCTTCCTCGTGGTCGGCGTCCGTGAACGCCCGCGTGGTCGCGCAGAACTCCACGAGGATGTCGTTCGGGTCTGTCAGGTAGATCGATGTGCACCACCCGTGATCGATCTCGACCACGTCGTGGCCGCGGTCGAGGGCTCGGCGAGTGTGCACCTCGATCCCGGCGAGGTCTCCGGCGTCGAACGCGATGTGGTTCGTGTACGCCGGGAGGCCGAGCCCCTTCGAGATCGAAGTCTCGAACTCCGCCGGGACGTTCGCGTCGTCGTGGATGTCCCAGAACGCGATGAGGCCGCTGCCGTGCGTGTCGTAGAAGAGGTGCTTGGCCCAACCGCCGCCGTCGGTGGGGATCGCATCCACCTTGACGAGGTCGAACCCCATGACCTCCGTGTAGAAAGCGTGGGTCGCGGCCAGGCTGCGGGTCGCGATCGCCACATGGTGAAAGCCCATCGTGTCCTCCCTGCTCGAGGGCACCAGCATCGCGCGGAGGGCGGCATGGACGAGCGAGACCTGCACCCCGATCCGATCGTGCAGTTCCAGGCCTGGCTCGACGAGGCCGTCTCGGCGGGCGTCCGCGAGCCCGACGCGATGACGGTCGCGACGGCCGGCGCGAAGGGGGCGCCGTCGGCGCGGACCGTCTCGCTGCGCGGCCTGGACGAGCGCGGGTTCGCGTTCTACACGAACTACCGCAGCCCGAAGGCCCGCGACGTGGACGAGAACCCGCAGGCGGCGGTCGTGTTCCACTGGCGTGAGGTCGAACGGCAGGTCCGGGCGGTCGGTCCGGTGTCGCGTCTGCCGCGCGAGGAGTCGCTGGCCTATTGGCGCAATCGTCCGCTCGGGAGCCGGCTCAGCGCGCTCGTCTCGCCGCAGAGCCAGGTGGTCGCGAGCCGGGCCGAGCTCGAGGCGGCGTACGACGACGCGGCCACCCGGTTCGGCGACGACCCGCCGCTGCCGGATTTCTGGGGCGGGTTCGTCGTGACGCCGGTCGAAGTGGAGTTGTGGGAAGGACGCCCGAACCGTCTGCACGATCGCGTCCGGTACCGGCGCGCGGACGACGGCTGGGTGCGCGAGCGCCTGGCCCCGTGACCTACTCGGACGGTGCGAGGTGCATGCCTCAGCAGCTCGTCGA
>JBKPDN010000022.1:0-15101 GCA_046727875.1 Actinomycetota bacterium
CCTTCACCGCGAACTTTGCTGCGCTGTAGGCCGTGTGTGGGATTCCGGGACCGAGCGAGGCCCAGAAGCCGTTCACGCTGCTCGTGTTGACGACGTACGCGTCCTCGCTGGCGACGACCATGTCGGTGAAGGCGCGCATGCTGTTGTAGACACCGCCCCAGTCCACGGCGAAGGTCTTGTCCCACGCCTCGCGTGAACCGGTGAGGAAGCTGTTGCCGCCGCCGACGCCGGCGTTGTTGAACAGCAGGTCGATGTGATCGGTCTCGTGCCGGGCCGCGACCTCGTCACGGAACCGGTGCATCTGTGCCTCGTCCGACACGTCGGCGAGATGCGTCGTGATCCGGACATCCGGTGCGGCTTCCTTCTCGGCACGCACCACCGTCTCGCTCAGGGCGTCGGCGTTGATGTCGCACGTCGCCACCGAGGATCCCTCCGCCGCCAGCTGGATCACCAGCTCGCGGCCCATCCCGGTACCGCCTCCCGTGACCACGGCCAGCCGACCTTCGAACGAATCCATCCGCCTCCTTTCGCCGTCGCAAGCTCTGGCTTTTGCGGCGACGGTCGGCAAAGCCACCGCCGCCGCGCGGACCCTAGCCCTGACGACGGGAGCCGCTCGTGGCCGAGGTGTGAACCGCGCCGCGACATGCGCTCGCCGAGCGTGGGGCCGGGAGGGGTCGAACCTCCGTCCAACGGATTATGAGTCCGCTGCTCTGACCACTGAGCTACGGCCCCGGCGCGCAATCTAGGCGGCGCCGACAACTCCGGCTCAGGGCTCCTCGAGGTAGTCGCGCAGGCGCTGTGAGCGCGTCGGGTGGCGCAGCTTGGCCAGCGTCTTCGACTCGATCTGGCGGATCCGCTCACGCGTGACGCCAAACTCCTTGCCGACCTCCTCGAGCGTGCGCACCTGGCCGTCGTCGAGACCGAAGCGCAGTCGGACGACCTGCCGCTCGCGGTCGTTGAGCTCCTCGAGGGCCTCGACGATCGCCTCGGTGAGCAACGCGCGTGCGGCGGCGGTGGCGGGCGCGATCGCGGCCGGGTCCTCGACGAAGTCGCCGAGGAAGCTGTCGTCCTCCTCCCCCACCGGCGTCTCCAGCGACACCGGCTCCTGTGCGATGCGCTGGATGTCGCGCACGCGGTCGGGAGTCATCTCGACCTTCGCTGCGACCTCCTCGACCGTCGGCTCTCGCCCGAGCTCCTGGAGCATCTGACGCTGGATCCGCAGCACCTTGTTCATGGTCTCGACCATGTGCACGGGAATACGGATCGTGCGCGCCTGATCCGCGATCGCGCGAGTGATGGCCTGGCGGATCCACCACGTCGCGTACGTCGAGAACTTGAAGCCCTTCGTGTAGTCGAACTTTTCGACGGCTCTGATCAGCCCGAGGTTGCCCTCCTGCACGAGGTCGAGCAGCGCCATGCCGCGGCCGACATAGCGTTTCGCGATCGAGACGACGAGGCGCAGGTTGGCTTCGGTGAGGTGGCGCTTGGCGAGCTCGCCGTCGGTGGCGACGGCTTCGAGGCTCGCCCGCTCCTCGTCCGAGCGGTACCCGTCGGCCTCGAGGAGCTCTGCCGAGTGCAACCCGGCTTCGATGCGCTGCGCGAGGGTGACCTCCTGCTCGGCGGTGAGGAGCGGGACCTTGCCGATTTCCTTGAGGTACATGCGTACCGGGTCGAAGCTGCCCATCTCGCCGGCGTGCGGAGATCTCGCGGCGGGCTCGCTGAGCTTCCCGAGGCGCGACACGGGCTCCTTCGCCGCCGGCGCGGCACCCGGGCGGGTGACGACGCCGGTCGATCGGCCCGGCTCGGCGCCGCGCGCCCGGTGGGACGGGGACGAGTCGCCACCCGCTCGGCGTTGGTCCTCGCGCTCGAGCTCCTCGGCAATTTCGTCGACGACTTGCACGCCGCGCGCGCTGATGCCGGTGTAGATCGCGGCCAGCTCGGCAGTCTCGGGCTCGAGGCCCGGGAACGCGGCGAAGATCTCTCCGGTGGTGACGAACCCGCGCTCCTTGACTCGCGCGAGCAGGCCCTCCACACCGGCGTCCCGCTCGGCACCGTCGCGCGTGCTGGACGCGGGCTCAGGAGAATTCGTCGCGCTCAGCTTCGGTTCGGACTCGTTCACGACCCTGCTACTCCGCCCCCGTGACGCCTTCGGTACGGGCGACGGACCACCCTACCAACTGCTCGGCATCACTCCGTGCCGCGTCCCAGTCACCGACCGCTCGATGGTGCGCCAACGCGTCGAGGCGCGACTTGAACTCGCTCGCGCGGTCGTCGCCGTCGCGCAACATGGTCGTGAGCAGGCGTTGCGACGCAGGCTCGACGGTGTTGATCATGAGCCGCGCGCTGAACGTCTCGGGCTCGCGATCGTCGGCCTTCGGTAGTTCCTCCACCGCGAGCCGCTGCAGCAGATCATGCGTCGGGCCGTCGCTCGCATCGAGCGCCTCTTGGAACGTGGCGGCTTCACTCAGCAGCACGAACACGGCGCGCGCGCTCTCGTCGTGGAACAGTGACGCGTCGAGCCAGTCGGCGACCATCTCCGGCTCGTGGATCGCCCACTTCAGGAGGTCCAGCTCGCGGCGGTCCATCGGCGGCAGGCGTGGAGCCGCTGACTCGGTGGTCTCCCTCGGCGGGGCCCGACGGGGCCCGCGCCGGACCGTCTCTCGCAGCCGGTCGGCGTCGATGTCGAGATCGCCAGCCAGCTTCATGACGTACTGGTCGCGCACGAGATCGCTCGGATGGCTCGCGACAATCGCAGCCGCCGCCTCCGCGGCGCGGGCGCGGCCTTCGAGCGACCCGAGATCCGCGCTCGCGAGAAGCCGGTCGATCCGGAACTGGAGGAACGGCGCCGCCCGCTCGATCGCCGCCGGGAGCGCCGCCCGGTCGTCATTCCAGAGGTCGCCCGGGTCGCGGCCGGGCGGTAGGTCGGCCACCTGGACCTCGACCTCGTAGCGCTGCTCCCACTGGTACCACCGCTCGGCGGCAGCCTGGCCGGCGGCGTCGGCGTCGTAGGCGAGCACGACCTTGCGGGCGAGGTTCTTGAGGATCTGGAAGTGCTCGTCGGCGAGCGCGGTGCCGCACGTCGCCACCGCGTTCGGCGCGCCCGAGAGAGCGAACGCCATGACGTCGGTGTAGCCCTCGCAGATCACCACCTCGCCGCGCGCCACGATCTCTCCCTTGGCCCAGTTGAGCCCGTACAGCAACCGGCTCTTCTGGTAGATCGGCGTGTCCGGCGAGTTCTTGTACTTCGGCATCTGGTCGCCGAGCGCGCGGCCGCCGAACCCGGCCGGCTCACCGCGCGAGTCGTAGATCGGGAACATGAGCCGGCCGCGGAACTGGTCCTGGAGCTTGTTGGCGCGGTTCACGAATGCGAGCCCGGCGTCGAGGATGTCCTTGCGCTCGTAGCGCTCCCGCTGGAGATGCTCGCTGAGAGCGTCGAAGCCGTCGGGCGACCAGCCGAGCTGGAACCGGCGCGCCGCATCGCCGTCGAAGTTGCGGCTGCGCAGGTGCTTGCGGCCCGGTCCGCCCTCGGGCGCCTCGACGAGGATGCGGTGGTAGAACGCGATCGCGGCGCCGACGACCTCGCTCAGGCGCTCCTTGCGCTTCCGGTCCTTGCCGACGTTCGCGCTGTCGTATCGGAGCGTGATGCCGGCGCGCGCGGCGAGCCGCTCGACCGCTTCGACGAAGTCGAGGTGCTCCACCTCGCGGATGAACGTGATCGAGTCGCCGCTCTTCGCGCAACCGAAGCAGTAGAACAATCCCATCTCAGGGTTGATCGAGAACGACGGCGTCTTCTCCGTGTGGAACGGGCACAGGCCCATGAACCGGCGGCCGACGCGCTTGAGGGCGATGTGCTCCCCGGCCAGCGCCACCAGGTCGGTCGCGTCGCGGACCTGGGCGACGTCGTCGTCGAGGATGCCCATCGGGACTCAGGTTAGGACGGGCCGGGTGCCCGGCTGTGCCGTGCGGTCACACGCCGCGGGGAAGGGCCTCGGGCCGCCAGCCGAGGAGCTCGACGCCGAGCCCGAGCGCGAACCGGTCGGTCATCCCGCTCACGTACTGCACGGCGAGCGCAGCCGCTTCGGGCGAGCCGGGCTCGACGGGCAGGTGCGTGCCGTCGGCGACGTCCGGCAGGCGCCCGGGCGCGTCGGCGAAGTGCTCGACCAGCCCGCGGAGCAGGTGCACGACCTTCTCGGCCTGCTTCTGGGCGGCGGGGCGGAGGTAGATGCGCTCGAAGTTGAAGTCCCGAAACGTTGTCAGGGCCGACGCCGCCGGCTCTGTCATCCCGATCTCGCCCGTGCGGTCGACGGCGTCGAGCACGGCGTGGACGAACGTGCCGACCTGGTCGGCGCGCTCGTCGCCGACGATGTCGCGCACCTCGGCAGGCAGATCGTCGGGGGTGAGGATCCGCGCCCGCACCGCGTCCTCGAAGTCGTGGCAGACGTACGCGATTCGGTCGGCCCAGGCGACGACCTCTCCTTCCGGGGTGGACGGGGCCGGGCGCCGCCAGGAGTGGTTGCGCACGCCGTCGAGCGTCTCGAGGCAGAGGTTGAGAGATGTGAGCGTGACGTCGGCCCCGTAGACGGCGTGGTCGTAGCCGGCCGGCGGAAGGTACGGCGAGAACGCGTCCTCGGACGCGTGGCCGGCGGGACCGTGCCCGCAGTCGTGCGCGAGCGCGATGGACTCGACCAGCGGCAGGCACAGGTTTGCGACGCGGGCGATGCCCACGGCGACCTGAGCGACTTCGACCGCGTGGGTGAGGCGCGTCCGCAGGTGGTCGTCCTCCGGTGCGATGAACACCTGGCATTTCCCGGCCAGCCGCCGCCAGGGGCGGGAGTGCTTCACCCGGTCGAGGTCGCGCTCGAAGCAGACACGGTACGGGTCGGGCTGCTCACGGATCGTCCGGTGGCCGGCGCCGACGGGACGCGTCGCGCCCGGCGCCAGCGCGGCCGCCAGCTCGGCCTCGCGCTCTTCGCGGCGCCGCACCCGCCCGCCGACGAACGCGTCGGCGTCGCAATGGGCGCGTTGCACGGCAACACCCTGCTCGACGATCACCGGCTTCATGTGTCTCCTTTGTCGCCGTCGCAAGCTCCGGCTTTGCGCGGACGGTCGGCAAAGCCGCCGCCGCGCGAGGCTACCGGCGAGGTATGACGGTTACGCGGAGGCGTCGGGGCCGCCCGACCCCAGCGCTGCGTGCGCGGCCGCGAGCCTGGCGAGCGGCACCCGGTACGGCGAGCACGACACGTAGTCGAGCCCGATCTCATGGAAGAACTGGACAGACGGCGGGTCGCCCCCGTGCTCGCCGCAGATCCCCAGCTTGAGGTCGGGCCGCGCCGCGCGTCCCCGCTCGACGGCGTCGCGGACGAGCTGACCGACGCCCTCGACGTCGATCGTCTCGAACGGGTTGGCCGGGAGCAGCTTGAGCTCGAGGTACTTGGGCATGAAGCGTCCCTCGACGTCGTCGCGCGAGAAGCCGAACGTCATCTGGGTGAGGTCGTTCGTGCCGAAGGAGAAGAACTCGGCGACCTCGGCGATCCCGTGGGCGTCGAGGGCCGCGCGTGGCGTCTCGAGCATCGTGCCGACGAGGAAGGACACGCCCTCGAAGCTGTCGGAGAACAACGACTCCGCCACCTCGCGCACCTCGTCGACCAGGTACTTGAGCTCGGCCTCCGCAACCGCGAGCGGGATCATGATCTCGACGAGCGGGTGACCGCCGGCGACCTTCCGTTCGACGGCCGCCTCGAGGAGCGCCTTCACCTGCATGCGGTAGAGGCCCGGCTTGATGATCCCCAGCCGGCATCCGCGCGTCCCGAGCATCGGGTTCGCCTCGCGCCACGCCTGCGCGGCCCCGAGGAGCTTCCGGCCCGCGTCGTCGAGCTCGCCCTTCGCGTCGCGCACGAGCAGCTCCTCGACGTCGGGGAGGAACTCGTGCAGGGGCGGGTCGAGCAGCCGCACCGTGACGGGCAGGCCGTCCATCGCCTCGAGGATCCCCAGGAAGTCCGCCCGCTGGAGCTGCTCGAGCTCCTCGAGGGCGGCCTGCTCCTGCCGCTCGGTGTCGGCGAGGATGAACCGCTGCACCAGCGGGAGCCGGTCGCCGAGGAACATGTGCTCGGTCCGGCAGAGGCCGATCCCCTCGGCCCCGAACTCGCGCGCCTTTTTCGCGTCCTCGGGGAGGTCGGCGTTCGTGCGCACGCCGAGCCGGCGGAACTCGTCGGCCCACTCGAGGATCGTCCCGAACGGACCGGTCGGCTCGGGCGTGACGACGGGCACGGCACCGAGTACGACGTCGCCGCTCGTCCCGTTGATCGAAATGACGTCGCCCTCGCGCACGCTCGTCCCGTCCACGGAGAGCTGCTTCTTGTCGACGTCGATGTCCAACGCCGACGCGCCGCACACCGCGGGCTTGCCCATGCCCCGGGCAACCACGGCGGCGTGGCTCACGAGACCACCGCGCGACGTGAGGATGCCCTCGGCGGCGATCATGCCGTGCAAGTCGTCGGGTGACGTCTCGGGCCGCACGAGGATCACGTGCTCGCCGCGCGCCGCCTCCGCCTCGGCATCGTCAGCCGTGAACGACACCTTCCCCACCGCCGCGCCCGGTGACGCGTTGAGGCCCTTGGTCAGGCGTTCGTACTTCGCGCCGGGATCGAACTGGGGGTGCAGCAGCTGGTCGAGCTGCGCCGGTTCCACGCGCCGGACGGCTTCGCGCTTTTCGATGAGGCCTTCCTCGACCATGTCGACCGCCATGCGCAGCGCCGCCGCCGCTGTGCGCTTCCCGACGCGGGTCTGCAGCAGGAACAGGCGGCCCTGCTCGATGGTGAACTCGATGTCGCACATGTCGCGGTAGTGGTTCTGGAGGGTCTGCATCACGTCGAGCAGCTGCGCGTGACATTCGGGGAACGCCTGCGCCATCGCGTCGAGCTTCTCCACGTCGCGAATACCTGCCACGACGTCCTCACCCTGCGCGTTGCGGAGGAAGTCGCCGTAGGGCTTGTTCTCGCCGGTGGCGGGGTCACGGGTGAACGCGACGCCGGTACCCGAGTCGTCGCCTTTGTTGCCGAACACCATCGCCTGGACGTTCACGGCTGTGCCGAGGTCGTCGGGGATCCCCTCGAACTTGCGGTAATCGCGGGCGCGCTTGCCGTTCCAGCTCTTGAAGACCGCCTCGATCGCGTAGCGCAGCTGCTCCCGCGGGTCCTGCGGGAAGTCGACGCCGGCTTCGTGCTTCACGATCCCCTTGAACGTCTCGACCAGCTCGGCGAGGTCCGACGCCGACAGCTCCGGGTCGGTCGCCACGCCGCGCTCATGGCGCAGCTTCTCCAGCTCGGCCTCGAACAGCTCGCCGTCGATCCCGAGGACGATCTTGCCGAACATCTGCACGAATCGCCGGTACGAGTCGTACGCGAAGCGCTCGTTGCCGGTCTGCTTCGCCAATCCGCTCACTGACCGGTCGTTGAGGCCGAGGTTGAGGACGGTGTCCATCATCCCCGGCATCGAGAACGGCGCGCCCGACCGGACCGACACGAGCAGCGGATCGGCGTCGTCGCCCAGGCGCTTGCCCATCTTCGACTCGAGCGCCTCGAGCGCGGCGGCAACCTCGTCCATGAGGCCGTCGGGGAGGCGGTCGCCGCCCGCCATGTACGCGTTGCACGCCTCGGTCGTGATCGTGAAGCCGGGCGGGACGGGCAGGCCGAGGTTCGTCATCTCGGCGAGGTTGGCGCCCTTGCCACCGAGCAGGTACTTCTGGTCCTTGCCGCCCTCCTCGAAGGCATAGACGTACTTCACGTGCACCTCCCCGGCGTTGGTCAGTCGCCGATTCTCATTGTCGCCCTCGCAAGCTCGGGCTTTGCGACGACGGTCGGCAGAGCCGCCGTCGCCGCGAGCCTACTGAGGCGGCCCGGGACGGTAACGCGCGAGGACGACGCGGGTGTGGCCGAGCCGGTCCATGAGCCCGATCCGCGTGTCGATGAGCAGCCACGAGATCCCGAACAGCAACGCGATCATCGGGCCGAGTGTCCCGACAGGAAGACCGATGACGAGCACGATCGGGACGAGGTAGCGCATGCTGGCCCGGCGCCACGTGGGGAGAGTGCCGGTGTCGGCGTCGACCACCATGATGTGCGTGAGTCGCTTGCCGAGCGTCTGGCCGGTGCGGGCGGTCGGGAGCACGAAGTAGCCAGCGAAGAGCGCGAACAACGCGGTAACCACGACGATGACGAACGCGACCGAGTCGCTGGCCACGGCGAGGAGCAGCGACGTGCTCCCGACGTACAGAGCGCCCATGACGGCGATGTCGATGCCGAGCGCGGCGAGGCGGCGTCCGACCGGCGCGGCCTCGGCGCCTGCCACTCCGACCGGCTCGCGCCGCTGGCCCCGCGCTCGGGGCTCGCCCTCGCCTTGGTTCACGCGCTCGCGGGGCTCGAACAGCCGACGACGGCGTGCCGGGGCCGGCGCGGCCGCGTCGTCCTCGGCCTCGTCGTCATCGGGCGCGCCGGCCCCGTTGTCGAGCCCGGCGTCGTAGCGCTGACGCTGGAACGGGTCGGACAGCACCTGCCACGCTGCGTTGACCTGCGCCGTCTCCGCCCGGGCACCGTCGCGTGCCTGATCCGACCGACCCTTCTCGATCTTGGTCCGCAGCTCCTCGAGCCGGTCCCGGTACGCCGAGCGGATCTCCTCCTTCGACGCGTCAGGCTCGACACCGAGCCGCTCGTAATGGTTCTCGGTCATGCGGGTAGCTGCTCCTGCACGTGGTCGACGAGCTTGTCGATCGCGACCCGCTGCTGGGTCATCGAGTCGCGGTCGCGAACGGTGACGGCGCGGTCGTCGAGGGTGTCGAAGTCGACTGTGACGCACAGGGGCGTCCCGACTTCGTCCTGACGGCGGTAGCGCCGCCCGATCGAGCCGGCGTCGTCGACGTCGATCATGAACCGGGGCCGCAACAGGTCGGCGACCTCGTGCGCAACCGGGTTCAGCCGCTCGTTCCGCGACAGTGGCAGCACCGCGATCGCGACGGGCGCCAGCCTCGGGTCGAGTCGAAGCAGCGTGCGCTTCTCACCCCGCACCTCCTCCTCGTGGTACGCGGCGAGCAGGAACGCCAGCATGCAGCGGTCGGCGCCGAGCGCGGGCTCGATCACGTGAGGCACGTAGCGCCGGTCGGCCTCCTGGTCGTAGTACGAGAGGTCCTGTCCCGAGTACTCGGCGTGTCGCTTGAGGTCGTAGTCGGTGCGGTTCGCGATGCCTTCGAGCTCACCCCAGCCCCACGGGTACAGGTACTCGACGTCCGACGTGCCCGCCGAGTAGTGCGAGAGCTCGTCCGGGTCGTGGGGACGCAGTCGCAGCTGGTCCTCGGGGATGCCGAGGTCGACGAACCAGCGCAGCCGCTCCTGGCACCAGTACTCGTACCATTTCGCCCCATCTTCGGGCGGCACGAAGTACTCCATCTCCATCACCTCGAACTCGCGGGTTCGGAAGATGAAGTTCCCAGGGGTGATCTCGTTGCGGAACGCCTTGCCGATCTGAGCGATGCCGAACGGCGGCTTCTTGCGCGTGGTGGTCTGCACGTTGAGGAAGTTGACGAAGATGCCCTGCGCCGTCTCGGGGCGCAGGTACGCGACCGAGCCCTCGTCCTCGACGGGCCCGACATTGGTCTTGAACATGAGGTGGAACTGGCGGGCCTCGGTGAACGAACCCTTGGCGCCGCAGTTCGGGCACGCGCCCGACTCGGGTAGGTGATCCGCCCGGAAGCGCTCCTTGCAGTTCCGGCAGTCGACGAGCGGGTCCGTGAACGCCTCGACATGGCCGCTCGCCTCCCAGACCCGGGGATGCATGAGGATGGCGGCGTCGAGGCCCACGACCTCGTCCCGAAGCTGGACCATCGATCGCCACCAGGCATCCTTGACGTTCCGCTTCAGGAGGACGCCGAGAGGCCCGTAGTCCCAGGTGGAGCGGAACCCGCCGTAGATCTCACTCGATGGGAAGACCAGCCCGCGCCGCTTGCACAGATTGACGACGCGCTCCATGAGGTCCGGCTTGGCCATCCGGTGGATGGTACCGGGGCGACCTCCCCCTTCCCGAGCCGGAATGGATCAGGCGGCGGCCACCATCCCCCGGTCGCGCACGATCTCGGCTCCGAACGGCATTAGCGCGATCGGGATCATCTTGAAGGCCTGGATGCCGAAGGGGATCCCGATGATCGTGATGCACAGGATCACGCCGCCGATGACGCAGTGAACCGCGAGCCACAGCCCGCCGAAGATGATCCAGATGATGTTGCCGATGATGTGCAGCGGGCTCGCCACCCGGGCCCCGTACTCGACGTGTCGCCCGAACGGCCACAGCGCGAACCCGGCCAGCTTGAACGCCTGGATCCCGAACGGGATCGTGATGATCAGCACGAACATGACGATCCCCGCGACGACGAAGGCGATCGCGAGCCAAATCCCGACGAAGATGAGCCACAGGATGTTGCCGACGGTTTGCACGCTGCCCTCCGCTACTCCCCGGGACTCCGCCCGGGCTCGCTCACAGTAGCGCCGCGCTTCGGAGCCGTCGCTCGAGGTGGTACTCGAGCGCGGCCACGCCCAGTCGCTCGACCTCGGTGCCGGACCGATCGAGCGGGGCGGTCAACACGCCGCGCAGGTCGCCACCGAGGATGCGACGCAGCAGCGCGATGGCGTCGGCGTCGACGCGACGCCCACTGAACCGCGCGCATTCGCCGCACAGCACGCCTCCTTCGCCGAAGTCGAAGGCGACGAACGGGCCGGCGTCGTCACCGCAGCGCGTGCAGGTGTCGAGGATGGGATGGAAGCCCTCTAGCGAGAGCAGCTTCCAGAAGAACGCCGGCGCGACCATCGGCGACGGCGACGCCGCCAACGTCCGCAGCGCGCCCACCAGCATCCGATACAGCGCGGGGTTCGCCTCTCGCTCCTGGGCCACCTGGTCGACCGCCTCGAGCATCGAGATCGCGTGCGTCAGCGACCCGTAGCTCTCGCGCAGCGGGCGGAAGGCGTCGATCGTCTCGACCTGGGTGACGACATCGAGCTCGCGGCCCCGGTAGCACTGGACGGCGACGTGGCTCGTCGGCTCGAGCCGGGCCCCGAATCGGCTGGTCGGCTTGCGGATCCCCTTGGCGACCCCCCGCACCTTGCCGTTGCCTTGCGTGAGGAGCGAGACGATCCGGTCGGCCTCCCCGAGCTTGATCGTGCGCAGGACGACGCCCTGATCCCGATACAAGCCCACCGGCGGATTCTAGTTACAGCGATGTGATTCCGCGGGGGTCCCCGTGGCTCATCCGTCGACGGCGCCGAAGCGGCGCTCGCGGCGCTGGTACTCCGCGATCGCCTCGAACAGCTGCTCGCGGCGGAAGTCGGGCCACAACACGTCGGTGAACACGAGCTCGGCGTACGCGAGCTCCCACAGGAGATAGTTCGAGATCCGGTACTCCCCCGACGTCCGCACGAGCAGGTCGGGATCGGGCATGTCGGGCGCGTAGAGGTGACGGGCCATCGTGCGATCGCTGATCTTCTCGGGGTCGAGGCGGCCCGCCGCCACGTCCCGCCCGATGGCGCGGGCGGCGTCGACGAGCTCAGCCCGCCCGCCGTAGTTGAACGCGAACGTGAGCGTCAGTGCTCGGTTGTCGCGCGTGAGCTCCTCGGCGTCGGCGATCTGGCGCCGGAGACGGCCCGGGACCCGGCCGGCCCGACGTCCGATGAACCGGACGCGCACCCCGAGCTCGTGGAGCTCGTCGCGGCGTCGCAGGAGCAGGCCCTCGTTGAAGTTCATGAGGAACCGCACCTCGTCGACGGGCCGGCGCCAGTTCTCGGTCGAGAACGCGAACACGGTCATCCACTTCAGCCCGATGTCGAGGGCGCCCTCCACCGTGTCGAACAGCGCGTGCTCCCCCGCGGCATGGCCCTCGGTGCGCTTGAGGCCCCGTTGCTTCGCCCACCGGCCGTTGCCGTCCATAACGATGGCCACGTGGCGTGGTAGCCGGCGGCGGTTGATGCGCTCGGACATGGGGCCCGAACCTACATCCAGCCCCAACCGGCTCGACTGGCGACCGGTACGATCCCCGGCCATGCGTTGGACAGCCGTCGTCAACCCGACCGCGGGTCGCGGCCGCACGCGCAAGCTCCTCCCCCGTCTCACCGCGGCGCTCGCGGCCACCGACCTCGACGTCGACATCAGCGTCTCCGACGACCTCGACGACGCGATCCGTCTCGCGCGTGAGGCGTTCGACGACGGGCGGGGTGTGGCCGCGTGCGGCGGCGACGGCACGGTCAACGCGCTGGCCGGCGTCGCCGCCGACCACGGTGGTGTGCTCGGTATCGTCCCCACCGGCGCCGGGAACGACTTCGCCCGCCACCTCGGTCTCGAGCGTCGCCGCTGGCTCGACGCGGTCGCGCTACTCGAGACGGGCAAGGTGGGAACCGTCGACCTCGGCCGGGCCGAGCTGACGGGCGAGGGCGACGACTCGGTCGGCGGCGCCACGATGCGCTGGTTCACGTCGGTCGCCAACGCCGGCTTCGATTCGGAGGCCAACCGCTGGGCCAACGGCGTGCAGTGGGCGAGCGGCACCACGCTGTACGTCCTCGCAGCCCTGCGCACACTCGCGACGTACCGGCCACACCGCTTCCGGCTGACGGTCGACGGCGACGTCCACGACATCGAGGCGTGGCTCATCGCGATCGGCAACACGCGCGGCTACGCGGGCGGGATGCTCGTCACGCCGGGCGCCGAGCTCGATGACGGACAGCTCGACGTGTGCGTCGTCGGACCGGTCTCGCGGTTCGGGTTCCTGCGCTCGTTCCCGCGCGTGTTCCGGGGCACGCACGTCACGCACCCGATGGTCGACATGTATCGCGGCAAGGTGATCGAGCTGGACTCGCTCGACGCGTCACCCGTGACTGAGATCTACGGCGCGGGGGAACGGATCGGGCCGCTGCCGGCGCGCACGGAAGCCGTTCCCGGCGCGCTGCAGGTGGTCGTGCCGGACACGGCACCGGTGCCGAAGCGGCCGCTGCCCTGACTCACCCGACGGTGATGGTGCCCTCCATGCCCGCCTCGCGGTGGCCGGGGATGTCGCAGTAGATCGTGTACTTCCCCGGCTTCAGGTCGACCTTGAGCTCGTCGGACTTCCCGCTGCTCGCTTCGAGGTGGAACCCCGGCACCTTCCCGTTGTCGAAGACGACCGTGTGCAGCCCGCTCTGGCTCGCGAACTTGATCGCGTTGACGCCCGCCGGCAGCTGCGAGTCCTTCGGGTCGTAGAAGAAGTTCCCCCCCTTGATGTCGAGCGTCGTCTGCGCGGATCCCGTCGGCTGCTTGTAGCTCGACCCGCCGCCACCGCCGCCGCCGCCGCACGCGGTGAACACCAGGAGAGCCGCCACCACGACCGGGACCGGCCGTGCCCATCGCCGAGCGCTACTGCGATTCATTGCTTCGTCTGCTCCGTCCCTTGGCCGTGTGTCATCCGACAGTCACCGTCGCTTGCATGCCAGCCGCGCGGTGGCCGGGAATGCTGCAGTAGATCGTGTACGAGCCCGGCGTCAGGTTGACCTTGCCGGTCTTGGGTCCGGCCGGGACCGCCAGCTGGAAGCCACTGAGCTTCGGGTCCGTGAACAGGAGCGTGTGCGAACCGCCTCTGTCGACGTAGTTGACCTGGATGATCCCGGGCGGGAGGGAGAACTCCTTCGCCTGGAATGACAGCGACGGCAGTGCGTCGACCTCCAGCGTCGCGACGGGCGGGCCGGTCGGTTGCTTGAACCCACCCGACGCCTTCTTCGACTCCTCGCTCGGCCCGAGGGAGAGGAGCCCGGCCGAGAGGATGAGGACCATGAAGCCCGCCAGCGCCATCACTAGCGTCGACGAGCGCAGCCGGGGGCTCGCGGAGATGGTGGCCCCGCCGGCCAGGATCCCGACGGTCACGATCGCGCCGACGAGGACCGAGAGGTTCTCGCCGCTGGCGAGAAACACCCGCGACAGGTTCACGACGTACACGAAGATCGCGGCCATCGACAGCAGCGGCAGCATGATCGGCAGCAGGAGACGGTCGCGCACGGGATCGGCGACCGGCGGCCCCGCCTCGAGTTCGGCCGGTGAGTCGCCCTCGGTCCCTTCGGTGGCGGTTTCGGCCTCGAGGGCGTCAGCTTCTTCTGGCTTCGCGTCGGTCGCCGGCTGCTCGTCGGTCGCCGGCGTGTCACCGGCGGGCGCGTCGCCCTCCGCGTCCTGGTCGGTCTCGTCCGTCCGGTCCGACTGGTCCGTCTGGATGTTGTCGGTCATGTGGTTGTGGTCCCCGTGCGGGAGAGCTCGCGGTCAAGATCCTGCCACCGCCGGCGCGCCGCGATGCGTCGGTCCTCTTCGCCGGCCCACCGGAAGAAGATCACCGCGATCAGCAGCCAGAGCAGCACGCCGGCCCCGATCTTCATGATCAGCCCGGCCACGCGCTGGTCGTCGAGGGTCGAGAGCCCCCACAAGTGCGGGACGTGCTCGTAGTAGCGGTACAGCGGTGAGCTCCCGAACGTCAGGAAGGACGCGGGGATGGTCGGTACCACCGACTGGAGGAACAGGAAGATCATCCGCGGCGGCGGAGACAGGCGCGGGATCTCCGGGAGCGGGCTCACGACCGGCATCCACACGACGAGCGCGCTGACGAAGATGAGCGCGTGCACGAGGAAGTGCACGAACCCGTTGCCGAGGCTCGCGTCGACGATCGCGGGCCAGTGCGTGAACACGAGGACGAGATTGAACACGAGCAGGGCAGGCAGGAAGCGCGAGAGGAATCGCACGACGCGGAACACGAGCGACGGTGGGCGCAGGATGGCCCGCAGCATCCAGGCCGGCGTGCCGAGCAAGAGGAGGGGCGCGGCGACCATCGAGAACACGAGGTGCTGCACCATGTGCATGCTGTAGTTGAACCGCTCGGCGATGTCGTGCACGGGCCAGTCCGCGGCCACCCAGATCGCCAGCACGCCGAGCAGGAAGCACACCGCCTGGAGTTTCGTCACCGGCTTACGCCCAGGCGCAGCGAACCGAGGGCCGACGCGCGCGACCGCTACCGCATACGACGCTGCGAGCGATCCGACGAGGAGCCATACCTCCACGTGAGG
>JBKPDN010000023.1:0-1899 GCA_046727875.1 Actinomycetota bacterium
GTCCAGCAGCCCCTCGCCGACCCGCTTGCGTTCAATGCCGGCCCGGTACTCGGGCTCGTCGCGCAGCCGCTTGACGTCGATCACGCGAGCTCGCCGGGCGGCGCGACCCGGCCGCGCAGCTCGTCGACCCACTGCGCGGCCTGGCGCCAGGCCTTGCCGGCCGCCGCCCGGCGCTGTTGCGCCTCCTCTTCACCGGCGACCGGGTACGAGCCGAGGAACTTCACGTCGGCCTGCTTCGCCGCAAGGTTGCGGAGGCAGTCGGCGACGAGCTCGTCGGCGACGTGCCCGGAGAAATCGATGAAGAAGCAGTAGTCGCCGAGGCTGCGCTTGGTCGGGCGCGACTCGAGCTTGGTGAGGTTGATCGCCCGGGCGGCGAACTCCTGGAGGATCGCGAGCAACGAGCCCGGTCGGTCCTCAGACTGGAAGCACACGATGCTGGTCTTGTCGTGCCCGGTGGGCGCGGGGATGCCGTGCCCGACGAGCACGAAGCGCGTCTGGTTCTCGGGGTGGTCCTCGATCTCGGTGGCGATGAGCTCGAGGCCGTTCAGCCGGGCGCCGAACGCGGTGCCGATCGACGCGCGGCTGCGATCCTCGCCCCGCGCCACCTGGGCCGCGGCTTCGGCAGTCGAGTTCGTCACGATGCTGTCGGCGTCGGGCAGCTTGCTCGCCAGCCACACGCGGCACTGCCCGAACGGGCTTGGGTGCGACAGCACTGTCCGAATGTCGTCGAGCTTCGCCCCCGGCAGCGCGCACAGGTTGAGCGAGACCGGCAGATCGATCTCACGCTGGATGAGCAGGTCAGTGTCGAAGGCCAGTGTGTCGAGGGTGACCGTCACCGTGCCCTCGATGGAGTTCTCGATGGGGACGAGCCCGACGTCGGCCTCGCCGCGCTCGACAGTGCTGATTACGTCGGGCACCGACCGCAACGGGCTCAGCTCCTGGTCGGCGAGATCAGGCTGGGTCAGGACGGCCTCTTCGGCAAACGTGCCGTGAGGACCGAGGAATCCGACGCGCGTCACGCAGAGATCGTACCGGCGCGCTCGCCGAAGCCCGCTTGTTTCAGGTGTCGGGCGGTGGCCGGAACAGCAGAGCGTAGACGCGGCCGAGAAGGTCCTCCGGCACGACGTCGGGGTTGACCAGCCTTCGGAGTGTTATCCCCTGCGACAGTGCAACGACCACGATGGCGAGGTCTTTCGCGGGCATTGGGAGCTCGACGTCACCGTGCGCAGCGCCCTCGATGATGAGGTCGGCGATGTTCGACATTTCCTCGCGCCAGCGGTCCGCAAACCGAGGCGCGTACTCCGGATGGCGGGCAATGTAGATGTCGAGCTCGAGTCCGAGCAGATACACCGCTCGATCGCGCTCGACGACGTCGGCGAACGCGCGCGCGCCCTTCATCGCCTGCTCCTCGAGGCTGTCCGTGCTCTCCATGAGGTCGTCGGCGACGTGGAGCATCGGCTCGTTCAGGCGGTCGTCCATCACGGCCTGGAAGAGGTCTTCCTTGCTGTCGAAGTTCGAGTAGACCGCGCCCTTGGTGAGACCGGCTTCTTCGGCGACCTCGTCGAGGGATGCGGCCACGAACCCGCGGCGGGCGAAGACGGTGGCGGCGGCGTCGATGAGCTGGGCGCGGGTGCGCGCCTTCTTCTCTTCGCGCGTGGGACGGGCCGGTGTCGATGGACGTGCGATCACGTCAGGCTGCCACGCCCCGCCCGCCGGCATCGTGCTCTCCGGCCTGCTTTGCGGTGTGCGCCTCGCGGAGCGAGGCCAGCAGCCGCTCGTAGCCCAGCCGCTTCACCAGCCAGGCCTGGGCCTCCCGCTTGCCGATCGGGGTGATCGTGGGAGGGGCGCTCGTCTTCAGGTCGTTCATTGGGCCTCCAGTGATACCGAGCAGTATCCGAT
>JBKPDN010000024.1:0-3331 GCA_046727875.1 Actinomycetota bacterium
GAACGGGCAACCGCTGCGAGAGCGGTGTGAAACCCACCAGGTCGACGAATCCGACCGCCACGTACACCGTGATCTTCGAGCTGGCCTCGGTACGCGCCTCCGTGTTTCGCCGGATGGCGAGCTCCATGTGCGCACGGAACAGCGTTTCCAGGTGATCTGTGAGGAGGTTGAGCGCGCCGATCGCGTCCAGTTGCGCCCGCGCGAGCGCGAGCTCGCCTGCCTGCGCCTCTGTGATCGGGGTCTCCACGTCGGAGAGGAACAAGGAGACCGCAGCATCGGCAATTCGCGCGAGCGACGCTCCGAGCACGCGGACGAATTGCATCAGTGACCTCTCCGGGAAGATCGTCGTCGTCGCGCCGAACAGCTTGAACACCTCGACGTCGTCCGGCGTGTAGATGGGCTCGTCGAACTTCTCGACGGGGAGCCCGATGGTCAGGCTCAACTGTTGGACCTGCTCGACGGTCAGCCCGCTGCCCTCGGCCGCCTCGCGCATGGTGAGCCGCTGTCCCGGTCGGAGCGCGAGGTCGCCGGCGATCGCCGTGAGCCGACCGGCAGCCGCGGCTTCGGCAATCTGCCAGATGCTGAGCCCCCGAGCGGCGAGCCACTCCAGGAGCGCCAGACGGTCGGCGGCGTTCGGCGCCTCCGGGTCGTAGAGCCCCTGCGCCTCGTACTCAGCGGCGTCCATCTCACCAATTCCCCTGGTCGCCGTCGCAAGCTCCGGCTTTGCGGCGACGGTCGGCAAAGCCGCCGCCGACGCGAGCCTACGAGCCGTCGAGCCCGATCGCCTCGGCGAACGCCGCACACCATTCGCGGTACCCGGTGTCGTTGGGGTGGAAGCCGTCCGCGGCGTACTTCCCGTGCCACGGTGGCCCCGTGCGTCCCCACGCGTCGGCGACCCGAAGTCCGGCTACCGGCGCGTCGGCTCGGATGATCTCGTTCAGCTCGCGCGTGCGCCCCGGCAGCAAGCCCTGCGGGATGGTCGCCAGCACCGCGCCGGGCGGCAGCGCGCGGATCAGATCCCGGACCGACTCGACGACGCGCCGAAACCCGAAGCGGATGACGTCGTTCGCGCCCGCTGCGCAGGTGACCAGCTCTGGCTCACCCGCGTCGTTGATGCACGGCACCTGGTCCCGGACGACGTCGGCGACGCGCGCCCCTGTCACCGACAGGTTGATCACCCGCCAGGACCGATGCTGCTCGTCCTGCAAACGAAGGAGCAGCTGGCCCACGTAGCCGCGGTCCGGCGAAGACGCGCCCAATCCCTGCGCCGTCGAGTCGCCCAGCGCGACCCACACCGGTCCATCGACGGCCCGGGCGCGCTCGTTCGACTCCTCCCAGTACTCGCGGTACGCATCCTCGAGACCGAGCGTCGCCGCGACGCCGGGCCGCAGCCGCCGCATGAGACGGCCCGTGAGGAAGCTCACGGCCGTATCCTTCCAGCCGTGGGGGCCGATCCGGGGCTGCGCGTCGAGCTCATCGAGATGGCCGACCGCGACAGCGGCGCCGGCGGTCCGACGGACGAGCGGCACGGCGCGCGGCTGTGGGAGATCCTCGACGACTACGAGTGCTGGCCCGGCCGGCGGCTCGTCGACGACGACGGCGAGTCCGCGGCGTGGATCCTCGCCCAGCGAGCCGTGTTCGATCCCGGGCTGCAGCGGCGGTGCCTCGAGATGCTCGAGGTGGCCATCGCCTGCGGCGACGCGCCGGCGTCGCACTACGCGCTCCTGCTGGATCGTGTGCGCATGGCCGACGGCAAGGACCAGGTCTACGGTTCGCAGTTCGTGCGCACCGACGACGGCACCTCCGTCGTCCCGTGGCCGATCGAGGATCCCCAGCACGTCGACCAGCGGCGCGAGCAGGTCGGCCTGACCCCGCTAGCCGAGCAAGCTCGCGAGATGCGCGAGCAGTTCCAGCGCCGTGTCACGCGCTGACAGCGCGCGCGGTCACTCGTCGCCGGGCGTGACCGTCTCGACCGCGCGCCAGCAGTACCACGCAGCGACGCTGCGGTAGGGCCGGAAGGGATCGCCGAGCGGCTCCAGCTCGCGGGGTCCCGGAACATCGGCGAGCCCGTACAGCGTGGCGTAGCCCTTGCGGACGCCGTAGTCGCCGACCGGCCACACGTCGAGGCGACCGAGCTGGAACATGAGAAACATGTCGGCCGTCCACGGGCCGATGCCGCGCACGAGCGTGAGCTCGCGGATGATCTCGTCGTCGGGAAGGCGCGCCACACGGTCGAGTTGGACCGAACCGTCGACGACCTTCTCGGCGAGGTCACGGATCGAGGCCGTCTTGCTGCCCGAGAGGCCGGCGCCGCGCAGCTTGTCGACGGGGAGCGCGAGCACCGCCTCCGGCGTCGGCCTGTCCCCGTCGAACAGCGCGACGAATCGCCCGTGGATGGCGGCCGCCGCCTTGCCCGCCAGCTGCTGGTAGGTGATGGCTCGGGCCAATTCCGCGAAGTGCTGACCGTGGGGCCGCCCGCGGCGCAGGTCGGCCGGGCCAATGCGCTCGAACATCGAGCGCATCACAGGATCGCCAGCCGCAAGCGCCTCCGACGCCTCGACCAGACGCTTCGACGGGCGCCGCGGGCTCATGCGCCGCACGCTAGCGACCCGGAGCCGGCCGCTAGCCTGCGCCGCATGCCCGGCACGTCCGGCGCACGTCGATGGTTGACGGACAACAAGCGCGCCGTCTTCATGGCGGCCGGCGCGGTCGTCCTGGTCGCGGTGGTCGTCCTCGGGTTCGTCGCGTTCCGCTCGGGCGCGAACGACGATCGCCCGGAGCTGAGCCCTCGAAGCGCGTCGAGCACCCCGACCTCGACCACGATCAACCTCCAGCCGGGCTACAGCCTCACCGCCCAGGCCATCGTGCCTGAGGTCGGGGTCTACGACGACCCCTCCGCACCCGCGCCGGCGAAGACCCTGCCGCACCCCTGGTTGCTCAACGACGAGGCCGACAAGAAGATCCCGCAGGTGTTCCTCGTCGAGCAGCAGCGACCCGATGGCTGGCTCCACGTGCTCCTGCCGGAGCGCCCGAACGGGAGCACGGGCTGGATCCGCCAGAGCGCAGTCCAGCTGACGCCGAACCCGTACCACCTGCAGGTCAGCCTGGGTGATCACAAGATCACGGTGTTCCAGGGCACGAACGTGCTCTACGAAGGGTCGGTCGCGACCGGCGCCCGCGCCACGCCGACCCCGCCCGGGAGGTACTACACGCGCGTGCTGATCCAGGCCCCCGACCCGAACACCGTGTACGGGCCGTACGCCTACGGGCTCTCCGCCCATTCCGACGTGCTCACCGAGTTCAACGGCGGCGACGCGGAAGTCGGTGTCCA
>JBKPDN010000025.1:0-2961 GCA_046727875.1 Actinomycetota bacterium
CGCGACGCCGTCGAGCGCGGCGCCGACGCCGTCCTCGCGCTGTCACCGACCGGCGTCAGTGACCCGCGCCCCTACTACGAGGCGATCGCGAAGGCGGCGGTAGGGACACCGCTCCTCGCGTACCACTACCCGAAGGTGTCGCCGCCCGGGATCCCCGTCCGCCTACTCGCCGACCTGCCGGCGGCGGGGGTGAAGGACTCGTCGGGTGACGCCGAGCGGTTGCTGGACGAGCTCGACCAGTACCAGGGCCCGATCTACACGGGCTCGTCGGCGCTCCTGTCGTTCGCGGGACCGCTCGGATGCGCGGGGGCGATCCTCGCCCTCGCCAACGCCGAGCCCGAGCGATGCGTCCGGGCGTTCCAAGGCGACGTGGTGGCGCAGGGCGTGCTCGCCCAGCCGCATCTGGCCGCGCACGAGAGCTTCCCCCGCGGGCTCAAGGAGATGGTGGCGGCGCGCTTTGGCACGTCGACGGCCTGCCGCGTGGCGTAGACAGCGTCGTCCTCAGGCTCGTCTGAAGCGATCCTCCAGCCGGTAGAAGCGCACCGGGGTGTCCCACAGCACCGCCTCGAGCGCGCCGTCCTCCAGGCCGTGCTCGGCCGACTCCTTCAGGAAGCTGCTGACCGCCTCCGGGTAGAGCGCGTCGGGATGCGGGAAGTCGCTGGCCCACACGACGTGGTCCGCGCCCACCTGCGACACGACCCACGCCGCCAGCGGGTCGTCGGGGTCGGTGCTGATCACGCACTGACGGGCGAAGTACTCCGACGGCGTCAGCGACAACCCGGCCGTCTCCGAGTCCTGCATCCACTCCGCGTGCCCGTCGAGCCGCGCCAGCCAGTACGGGAGCCAACCCGTGCCCGACTCGAGGAACGCGACGTGTAGGTCGGGGTGCCGTTCGAGCGCCCCCTCGAGGATCAGGCTCGCCATCGCCGCCATCTGCTCCATGGGATGCGACATCGCGTGGCGGACGGCGAACGTCTCGCTGACGTCGCGTCCGATGGTCGGCGCACGAACACCGAGGCCTTCGTGCACCGCGAGCACGAGGCCGGTCTCCTCGAGGGTGTCGTAGAGCGGGTCGTACTCGGGCGCCCCGAGGCTGCGGCCGAAGACGTGGTTGGGGCGCACCATCACACCGGGGAGGCCGAGGTCGGCCGCGCGACGCGTCTCCTCGACTGCCCGCTGCACGTCGACCATGGGCGCGATGCCGACGCCGGCCAGGCGGGACGCGTCCGTCGCCGTGTACGCCCCGATCCAGTCGTTGTACGCGCGGCACGCATCGACCGACGCCTTCGGCTCGAGCTCGGGGACGTACGGCACGTACAGCCCGATCGAGGGGTAGAGCACGACGGCGTCGATGTCCTCGGTGTCCATGCACGCCAGGTACGCCTCCGCCGAACAGCCCGTAGCGAAGAAGTCGGCCAGCTTGGAGCTGTCGCCGGCTGCCTCGAACGGCGTGGTCGGGGGCAGGTCCATGATCTCGGGGCCGACGCGCTGGGCTTCGCCGAACACGTCCGCCGGCTCGACGACGTGTGCGTCCGCGTCGAGGATCCGCCTCCCGTCACGCATCGTGTGCTCCCCCCTCGATGCGTTCGTAGGGACCCCATATGTCCCCCAGCGCACGCATCATGGTTACATCCGCCGCGCGGCGAGTCCGCCGTCGAGTGGGAAGACCGCGCCGCTGATGTAGCTCGATTCGTCGCCGGCGAGGAACATGATCGACTCGCACACGTCGTCGGCGGTGCCGAGGCGCCCCATCGGCGTCCGCTCGGCCACCATGCGCTTGATGCCCTCGGGGTCCGGCGCCTGCTCGATCACCTTGAGGAACAGCCCCGCCTCGCACGCGGTGGGGGAGACCACGTTCACGCGCACCTTGTCCGGTGCGTGCTCGATGGCGGCCTGCTTGGCGAGGTTCACGAGCGCGCCCTTCGACGCGCAGTACGCGGCGTAGCCGGGCGATCCGATCGCGCCGAGCACCGAGCCGAGCAGCACGGCCGAGCCGCCGCCGGCCTGCACCATCGCCGGGATCGCGTGCTTGAGGCACAGGAACGGGCCCTTGAGGTTGACGTCGAGCACGTGCTGCCAGTCCTCGTCGCTGGTGTCGGCGAGTGAGCCGCGCGTCTCGACAGCTGCGCTGCAGACCAGCACGTCGAGGCGACCGCCGCCGTTTCCACCGGTCGCGGCGCCGACCATGCGGCGCACCTCGTCCTCCTGGGTGACGTCGACGCCGATCGCCTCGGCCGTGCCGCCGGCCTTGGTCACGGCGCCGGCCACACGGCGCGCCCCGGGCTCGTCGACGTCGGCGACCACGACGCGGGCACCGGCAGCGGCGAGGCGGGCCACGGTCGCCTCCCCGAGCCCGGACGCTCCGCCCGTGACGATGGCGGTGCGCCCGCCGAACCGCCCGTCCACGCCGTTCACCGCAGCGCCGCCAGACCGCCGTCGGCCGGGATCACCGCGCCCGACGTGTACGCGGACAGGTCGCTGGCGAGGAACAGCGCAATGCCGGCGACGTCCGCTGCCGTGCCGAGGCGGTGCAGCGGGATGTTCCCGAGCAGCCCGTTCACGAAGCCCTCGCCGTCGTCCATCTCGGCCGCGACCTTGCGGAACCGCGGTGTGTCGATCGAACCGGGCGCGATCACGTTGGCCCGCACCTGCGGGCCGTACTCCGTCGCCATCTGCCGCGTGAGCGCGACGAGCCCCGCCTTGGCCGCGCCGTACGCCGCATAGCCCTCCGAGCCGATCAGCCCCAGCACCGACGCCGTGTTGATGATGCTGCCGCCGGCGCCCTCGGCGAGGTGCGGCATCGCGGCGCGGCACGCCCAGAAGATCGCGCTGAGGTTCGTCGCGATCGTGACGTCCCACTGCTCCTCGGTGCACTCGACGAGCCGGCCCGACATCTGGATGGCGGCGTTGTTGTAGAGCACGTCCAGCTGGCCGAATGCGTCCACGGTGGCGGCGACCATG
>JBKPDN010000026.1:0-4760 GCA_046727875.1 Actinomycetota bacterium
CGTCGCAACGCGCGGCTGTCGCTCCGAAAGCTCAGCGAGCTGGCGGGAATCTCGAACCCGTACCTCAGCCAGATCGAGCGCGGATTGCGGAAGCCGAGCGCCGAGATCTTGCAGGCGATCGCCCGGGCGCTGCAGATCTCCTCCGAGACGCTCTACGTGCGCGCCGGCATCCTCGACGAGCGCGACACCAACGGTGATCTGATCGGCGACATCCTGCGCGACCGGACGATCACCGAAGCCCAGAAGCAGGCGCTGGTCGAGATCTACCGGTCGTTCCAGAGGGAACGAGACGAGGAAGAGGGGACGCCCCGGGCCGGTTGAGCTGAACGGCTCGAATACCCGCCACAGCTAGGCTCGCAACAGTGCCGGTTCAGCGCGTCGCCATGCTCAGCGTCCACACGTCCCCGCTCGCGCAGCCGGGCGCGGGCGACGGTGGCGGCATGAACGTCTACGTGCGGTCGCTGGCGTCGAACCTCGCGCGCGCCGGCGTCCCGTGCGATGTACTGACCCGCGCCGAGCACGCCGAACAGCCGCCCGTGGTCGAGGTCGAGCCTGGCTTCCGGGTCGTCCACATCACCGCCGGGCCGGTCGCGCCGATCCCGAAGGGCGATCTGCCCGAGCTGGTCGAGCCGTTCGTCGACGCCGCGCTCGGGTTCTTCGCGTCGGAGCGCGAGCCGTACGACGTGCTGCACGCGAACTACTGGATCTCCGGCGCCGTCGGCCACCGTCTCAAGCACGATCTCGATCTCCCGCTCGTCGCCACCTTCCACACGCTCGACCGCGTAAAAGCCGAGGCCGGCGTGGGCGACGACCCCGAGACCCGCGCCCGCGTCGAAGGCGAGATCGTCAACTGCGCGGATCTGATGGTCGCCGCCACCGACGAGGAACGGGACCAGCTCGTCACGCTCTACGGCGCCGAGCGTGATCGTGTCGAGGTCGTCCCGCCGGGGGTCGACCACCACGTGTTCGTCCCCGGTGACCGCGTCGAGGCGCGGCGCGCGCTGCGACTGGACCGGGAAGCCCGCGTCCTCGTGTACGTCGGCCGGATTCAGCCGCTCAAGGGCGCCGACCTCGCCGTGCGCTGCCTGGCCGAGCTCGACGACGACGTGACGCTCCTCGTCGTCGGTGGCCCCAGCGGCACCGAGGGCGAGGCCGAGGTGCTGGGCCTGCGGCGACTCGTGTCCGACCTCGGGCTCGAGAGCCGCGTGCGGTTCGTCCCACCCCAGACCCATGACCGCCTCGCCGGCTACTACCAGGCGGCGGACGTGTGCCTCGTCCCGTCGCGGACGGAGTCGTTCGGCCTCGTCGCCCTGGAGGCCGCGGCGTGCGGGACCCCGGTCGTCGCCGCCGACGTCGGGGGGCTCGGGTCGGTGGTCGAGGACGGGTACACCGGGTTCCTGGTCGAGGGGCGCGCCGCGATCGACTACGCGGCGCCCGTTGACCTCCTGCTCTCCGACGGCGAGCTCGCGCGCGAGATCAGCGCGGCGGCGCTGACCCGATCGAGCCGCTACATGTGGAGCATCGCCGCCGCTCGGTTGCGGCGCCTGTACGGCGACCTGGCGGCGCGCGCGCCGCTGGAGTGCACGTAGGGCGTCAGGAGAGAATTTGAACCTCGACGAGGCGCACGACGTCATCTCCCGGCACCTCGAAGGGCCGGTCGCCGAGGCGGAGCACATCCAACACGTCGAGTACGACCCGGAGCTGCGGCGCTGGTACGTGCGATTCGGGTGTGACGGGCGCGACGCCACGACCATCTACTTCGATCTGCACGAGCGCACGCTGCGCTACGAGGTGTACTTCCTGCCCGACCCGCCCGCGAACCACCTCGAGCTCTACCGGTACCTGCTGCGTCGCAACCACACCATGTACGGCGCGCGCTTCTCGATCGGCCCCGACGGCGACATCTACCTCATCGGCCGGGTTGCCCTCGAGCACTTGAGCGTGACGGAGCTGGACCGCATCATCGGGGTGCTCTACGAGCTGGTCGAGACGTGGTTCCAGCCCGTCATCGCGATCGCGTTCGGGCCCCGCCCCGCTTCGCAGCCTCAAACTGCCTGAGGTTTTTCCATCTTGCGCCAGAAGGCCTAGACGTGTAGTGTCTCGGTACCGGGCCCGAGGTGCGGGACGGTCGGCCTCGTTCGGGGAAGTGCGGGGACGGCCCGAAGGTTCCTCGGGCTCGGCCGCGCCGTTTACCCTGCGGGAGCGGCGGCTTCACCGACCGTCACGCAAAGCCGGAGCTTGCGACGGCGACAAAAGGGTTTGTGCATGAGGCAACTGGCGCTGCTGGGCGGGGGCCGCATGGGCGAGGCCCTGCTGGCCGGCCTCCTCGACGCGGGCTGGGATGCCGAGGCCCTCGCCGTGGCCGAGATCGATCCCGACCGGCGCCGGGTCCTCGAGCAGCGCTTTCGGGGTGCGCGTGTCGTGCCCAGCCCGGCGTGGGCGGTGGCCGAGAGCGACGTCGTCGTGGTTGCGGTGAAGCCGAGCGATGTCGGCCCCGCGCTGGAGCAGTGCCTTCCGTCGCTCAAGACCGACGCCCTGGTGCTGTCGATCGCGGCCGGCGTCACCCTCGCCACCGTCGAAGAAGCGGTTCCGGACCGCCCCGTCGTGCGGGCGATGCCCAACGCCGCCGCGCTCGTCCGCCAGGGCGCCGCCGCCATCGCGGCCGGCCGTCACGCCACCGACGCCCACCTCGACGAGGCCGAGCGGATCCTCGGCGCCGTCGGGGTCGTCGTGCGCGTGCCCGAGAAGCTGCTCGACGCCGTCACCGGGTTGTCCGGCTCCGGGCCCGCCTACGTGTTCCTCGTTGCCGAGGCCATGGTCGAAGCAGGCGTCCTCGTCGGGTTGCCGCGCGAGACCGCGGCCACGCTCGTGCACCAGACCCTCGTGGGAGCGGCCAGCCTGCTCGTCGACGGCGTCGAGGGGCCGGAGGCGCTGCGGGCGGCGGTGACCTCGCCGGGCGGCACGACCGCCGCCGGGCTGGCCCGCCTCGAGGCCCACGGCGTCCGGGCTGCGTTCCTGGAAGCCGTCGAGGCCGCCACCCGTCGCTCCGAGGAGATCGGCCGCCCGGGCAGCTGACGCGGCCCGGGAATGCGCGTTGAGCACATCGACGCGCTTCGGCCACCTAGACAACATGGGCATCGCCCGCATACGCTCCGCCTCAGCGGGTAGGAGCCAAGGGGTTGACTGTGGCGGAGTCCTTTGCCAAAGCACGCTTTCTGACGGTGCAGGAAGTCGCCAAGCTGATGCGGGTGTCTTCGATGACCGTCTACCGCCTGATCAAGGCGGGTGACCTGCCGGCCGTGCGCGTCGGGCGCTCCTTCCGGGTGCGCGACGTCGACGTCAACGCCTATCTGGAGTCGCGGTACACGCAGGCCGGATAGGCGCGAATGGGATGCCGGTGAGCCCGGCCCGGCCGTTCGTCTCGTTTCTCTCCGACTACGGCCACGCCGACGAGTTCGTCGGGGTGTGCAAGTCGGTGATGCTGAGCCTGCTCCCCGACCTCCAGATCATCGACATCACCCATGACCTGCCTCCCCAGGACGTGCGGGCAGGGGCGCTGACGCTGGTCCGCGCCGCTCAGTATCTCCCCGAAGGGGGCATCGTCCTGGCCGTCGTGGATCCGGGCGTCGGCACCGACCGGCGGCTGCTCGCCATCGAGGTGGAGCACGGGATCCTGCTCGGGCCCGACAACGGCCTGCTGGCTCCGGCGGTCGCCATTCTCGGCGGGGCGCAGCGCGTCGTCTCGCTCACGAACACCGAGCACCACCTGCCGGCACCGGGCCCGACCTTCGCCGGGCGCGACATTCTCTCGCCGGCCGCCGCCCACCTCGCCGCCGGCGTCGACGTGTCCGAGCTGGGGGAGGAGGTCGATGCCGCCGGGCTCGTTCCCGGGCTCGTGTCGCTGCCCCGGCACGACGCGGGTGGGGCGATCCTCGGCGAGGTCTGGTGGATCGACCGGTTCGGGAACTGTGAGCTCAACATCGACCCCGACGAGCTGCGGGCCCACGGGGGGGACCGGGGAGCCGCGATCGAGGTCCGCTTCGGTGAGCAGGCGCGCTCGGTGCGGTGGGTGGACACATACGCCGACGCCAAGCCGTCCGAGCTCGTCCTGCTCGTTGATTCCTACGGGCTGACCGCGCTCGCCCTCGACCGGGGCTCCGCCGCGGCCGAGTGCAAGCTCCGGCCCGGCTCGGGGGTCACGCTCGTCCCGCCCGGCGCCACCGTGACCGGAGAGGACCAGGATCGAGACCGGGAGCCGTCCTAGTGCGCCCCGGCACCACGATCGCCATCGCCGTCTTGCTCTTCATCATCCTCGCGGCAGCCTTCGCCCAATTCGTGCTCCGCCTGGGGCCGTAAGCCAGGGACGGCGGCCGGCCGGGGTCGCCGACGACGACGTACGCAACCGTGGAGGAGGAGGCGATCCACCGGCGGCCGCCGGCCCAAGGTCGCTCGCCGCCCCGGCGCTCGCCGCGAGCCGCGGTGATCGGGGGCCCCGGCCGTGGGCGTGGTGCTTGGGGCGGGCTGGGAGGCTGTTCCACGGATGCCGCTCCATGACGGTGACGGCATCCGCGGCCCCCACACCCACGGACCGGAACCCCGAATCACGCGAGGCATCGACCCGGCAACCTCGCGCCTTGAGTGGTTTTGTACCACGCAGGGTGGACCGGCGCACCTGGCAGAAATCGCCCATGTGTCCAGAGCGACAGGTGAGAGGGGCGCAGGTGCGGGACGCGGCAGTACCTTCCGCCTGTGCGTGTCCC
>JBKPDN010000027.1:0-13145 GCA_046727875.1 Actinomycetota bacterium
GCGTGACGGCGGGCGTCGGGTTCGGTGTCGGGCTCGCCGTGCTCCGTCCCTGGATCGTGCCGTTGTTCACACCCGACGCCGACGTGCAGGACCTCGCCGTCCAGGTGCTGCTGATCGTGGCCGCACTCCAGCCGCTGAACGCGGTCGTGTTCGTGCTCGACGGCGTCCTGATCGGCGCCGGCGACGTGTCCTACCTGGCCGCGGCGATGCTCGTCGCCACGCTCGGCGTCTTCGCGCCGGCGGCGGCGGCCGTGCTCGTGCTCGGCGGCGGCCTGCTGTGGCTGTGGGGCGCGCTGGCGCTCTGGATGGTCGCCCGCTGCGTCGGCATGGCCGTCCGGTTCGCGGGGACCCGGTGGCAGGTCACCGGCGCGGTCCGCGCCACCTGACCTGCCGCGTTTGCACCATCCGTCCCGACGCGGTTTCCTCTCCGGATGACCGACAAGTGGGACCAGCAGGCGCCGGTCGTCCGTCTCCGCGAGCCCGACGGGCTCGACGTCGAGGCGCCGACACAGAGCACCGACCTGGTGCCGGTGCCGCAACGCGAGGTAACCGAAGACGACTCGTCCCTGCGCCACGGCGACGTCGATGCGTGGGGGCGCAGCGAGCGGCTGCGCGAGATCGCCCGCATGATCTACGACCCGATGTACCGCCACTGGTTCCGCGTCGAATGGGAAGGCCTCGAGCACATCCCCCGCGAGGGCGGCGCGCTTCTGGTTGCGAACCACGCCGCCGCGATCCCGTCGGACGCGCCCGTGATCATGCACGGCGTCGAGACCGAGATCGAGCGGCCCGTGTACGGCCTCGCCGAGAACATGCTGCGCGCGCTCCCCCTCCTCGGGACGCTCTGGTCACGTGTCGGCGGTGTCGCCGCGCACCCGGACAACGCGTACCGCCTGCTGCACGACGACCAGCAGCTCGTGCTCGTCTTCCCCGAGGGCACGAAGGGCACGGGCAAGCTCTACCGCGACCGGTACAAGCTGAACCGGTTCGGCCGGGGCGGGTTCGTCGACATTGCGATGCGCGCCGGCGTGCCGGTGGTGCCGATCGCCGTCGTGGGCGCCGAGGAGTCGATGCCGATCATGTTCAAGAGCGCCCGACTGGCGAAGCTTCTCAACATCCCCTATTTCCCCGTGACGGCACAGATGCTGATGTTCGGCCCGGCCGGCCTGCTCGTGTACTTCCCCGCCAAGTTCAAGCTGCGCGTCCTACCGCCGGTCCACTTCGACCTCCCCGCCGACCAGGAGCGTTACTCCCGCAGCCGCGTCATGGAAGAGGGCGAGAGCATCCGCGAGCAGATCCAGCACGCGCTCTACGACATGCTGCGCGCGCGCCGCAGCGTCTGGACGGGATAGCTCCGTGCGCGTGCTCGTCACGGGTCTCGGCACCTTCTGGGGTAGCCGACTCGCCCAGGAGCTCGAGGCGCGCCGCGACGTCGAGGTGATCGTCGGCGTCGACACCACCGACCCGGTGCTGCCGCTCGAGCGCACGGAGTTCGTGCGGGCCGACTCGTCGTACTCGATCCTCCAGCGCATCGTGCACGCTACGCAGGTCGACACGATCCTCCACACGCACCTGATCGTGGACTCGACCAAGCTCACCGGACGGGCCATGCACGAGATCAATGTCATCGGCACGATGAACCTGGTGGCGGCGGCGGGAACCGCCGGCAGCCCGGTGCGCAAGATCGTGGTGAAGAGCTCGACGCTCGTGTACGGCTCGAACTACCAGGACCCCTACTTCTTCCGGGAGGACACGCCCCGGACCCGCGGTCCCCAGACCCGCATCGAGCGGTCGCTGCTCGAGAGCGAATCGTTCGTGCGCGACTTCGCCGAGGACAACCCCCACGTGCTCGTCACCATGCTGCGGTTCTCGAACGTGCTCGGCGACCACATGCAGACGCCGTTCGCGCACGCGCTGCGCATGCCCGTCGCGCCCGAAGTCTTCGGGTTCGACCCTCGGCTCCAGTTCTCGCACGAGGACGACGTCGTCAACGCGCTCATGTACTCGACCACCCACGACGTCGCCGGGATCTACAACGTCGCCGGGGACGGCATCGTCACGTGGAGCGAGGTGTGCCGGATCCTCGGGAGGAGCCGCCTGCCGCTCCCGCCGCTCCTGACGAACGCAGCCGCCGAGCCCCTGCGGCTCATCCGCGTGCTCGACCTGCCGCCCGAGATGCTGGCGCTCCTTCGCTACGGGCGGGGCGTCGACAACTCACGGTTCAAGCGGGCCGGGTTCCGCTACAAGTACACGACCGCCGGCACGGTCGACGCCTTCGCCCGCAGCCTCCGCCTCGAGCGCGCGATCGGGTCGAGCAGCCCGGAGTACACGTACGAGCGGGACGTCGAGACGTTCTTCCGGCACTCGCCCGCGGTCGTGCGAGACCGCGGGTAGCGGCGTTGCCACTCCACGTCGAGCAGCGCGACCGCGTCGCGGTCCTCACGCTCGACGAGCCCGACCGGCGCAACGCCCTGACGGCGGAGCTCGTGGGCGAGATCGTTGCCGCCGTCGATCGGCTCGAGGACGACGAGGGCGTCGGCGCGCTCGTCGTCACGGGCGCGCCGCCTGCGTTCTGCTCCGGCGCCGACGTCGGCAGCCTCGCGTCCATGAGCAGCGCGCAAGAGGGGCGGCGCGGCGGCAACGAAGGTCTGCCGTCGATCTACGAGGGGTTTCTGCGCTTCTACCGCTGCACGTTGCCAACGGTGGCGGCGGTGAACGGACCTGCGGTCGGCGCGGGAGTGAACCTCGCGCTCGCGTGCGACGTCCGCGTCGCGAGCCCCGAGGCCCGTTTCGACTGCCGGTTCGCCCGCATCGGGCTGCACCCCGGCGGCGGGCACACCCGCCTGCTCACCGAGGCCGTCGGTCCGCAGGCCGCGGCGGCGATGGTGCTCGCCGGTGAAGCGCTCGACGGCGAACGAGCGGCGGAGGTCGGGTTGGCGTGGCGGTGCGTCAACGCCGGCGCGCTGCTCGACGAGGCGACGCGCCTCGCGGACCGGGCCGCCGACCTGCCCCGCGAGCTCGCTCGCCGGGTGAAGGCGTCGCTGCGCGAGACCCCGCGGCTCGCGTCGCTCGACGACGCCGTCGCGCTCGAGCTCGAACGTCAGCGCTGGAGCCTCGAGCAGGGATTCTTCGCCGAGCAACGCGCCAAGGCCAAGGCTCGACGCGCCTCGCCTTGAGCACTCACTCAGTCGGCGTCGAGCCGGTGTTGCGACGTTGGCCGAACTGCGAGACGAGGCGGGCGATCAGCGTCACAAGGAAGATCTGACCGACAACGGCCTCGAGGACCGACAGGCTCCGACCGAAGTCGCCGCGCGACACGAAGTCGCCGAACCCAACGGTCGTCAGGCACGCGTAGCTGAAGTACAGGTAGTCGAACTGGTCGACGGGCCCGTGGTTGGCGAAGAAGGGCGGGTCGACTCGGCCGATCAGTACGTACGCGAACCCGAACACCATGCCGATGAGCATGTACGCGCACACCGCGCCGAGGATCGTCGAGACCTGCACCTCGGGATGCCGGAGGATCCGGTTGATGATGACGACCGGCGTGATGCAGATCAGGAGCGCGTAGATCAGGTAGATCGAGCCGGCGAAGGCCTCGCTGTCGAGGACCGACTCGGCGATCACGATCACGAAGGCCACGACCACAGCGATGACCGCGGCCCGCATCAGCTGCGACCGGGCGCGCGACGCGTAGAGCGCGAGCAGGAGCATCGCCCCGACCGCGGGCGCGACGACCAGGCGGGTCCAACGGCCCGGATCGACCTGCGACAACAGGACGAACGTCAGGACGATGATCCCGAGCAGCAGACCGTACGCATCCTCCGTGGAGAACCGCCGCGCAACGCTCCGCGAGGCGCGCTCGCTCAGGTGAGGAACCGCCTCGTGATCTCGTCGCGGCGCAACCGCCACTCCTCGGAGGTGATCGCGTAGCGCGCGTGGTCTTCCCACACGCCACGGATCTGGAGGAAACGCTCCGCCACGCCCTCGTCGCGCAGGCCGAGCTTCTCGGCGACGCGGCGGCTGGCCGCATTGCGCGGGACGATGGCGGCCTCGATGCGGTGGAGGTGCAGCTCCTCGAAGCCGTACCGCAGGATCACGGCAACGCCTTCGGGGATCAGGTTCTGCCCCGCGTGCGCGGAGTCGATCCAGTAGCCGACGAACGCGGATTGGAACGGCCCCCGCTGGACGCTACCCAGGCTCACCTCGCCGATGAGCGATCCGTCCGGTAGGAACAGGCCGAAGCCGTACGCGGTGTCGAAGTGGCGCTGGCGCTCCCACGCGCCGCACCGGGCGCGGAAGGCCTCGGGGTCGGTGACGGGGTCGGGGCTGCCGGGGTCGGCCATGGGCTCCCACGGCTCGAGCCAGTCGCGGCTGCGCGTGCGCACGTCGCGCCAGGCGTCGAAGTCGCTCCCCCGCAGCGGGCGGAGCTCGACGCGGGGCCCGGTGAGGATCGTGGGTCTGACGTTCCGCACGCTCGTCATGACGCAGTGAACGGTAGCGTGATCCGCGGCGACGGCGGCTTTGCTGACCGGCGCCGCAAGCCGGCGCTTGCGACGGCGACAGGAGGATATATGCCCGAGGCTCCGGCGAGCGCCGACAACCGCCTCGTGTGGATCGACCTCGAGATGACCGGCCTCGACCTGGAGCGGCACCGCATCGTCGAGATCGCGGTCCTGGTCACCGACGCGCAGCTCGAGGTGCTCGAGAACGGTCTCGATCTCGTCGTGCACCAGCCGCCGGCTGCGCTGGCAGAGATGGACGACTTCGTGCGGAAGATGCACACCAAGTCGGGGCTGCTTCAACAGATCGAGGCTTCGTCGCTCACCCTCGAGGACGCCGGCAAGCAGGCCATCGAGTACATCGCCCAGTTCGTTCCCGAGCCCGCCACCGCGCCGATGTGCGGCAACTCCATCGGCGTCGACCGGCGCTTCCTCGACCGGTACCTCCCCGACCTCGACCGCTACCTGCACTACCGCAGCATCGACGTGTCGTCGATCAAGGAGCTGTGCCGCCGCTGGTATCCCGCCGCGTACAAGAAGCGCCCGGGCAAGGCGGAGGCGCACCGCGCGCTCGACGACATCCGGGAGTCCGTCGCCGAGCTCCGTTACTACCGCGACACGATCATGCGACCGCCGGGCGAGGCCGTCGACGCGCCAAAGCCCCACGAATGACCGTCAACCGCATCGCCGACTACGGCGTGATAGGCGACTGCCATTCGCTCGCGCTGGTCGGTCTCGACGGAACGGTCGACTGGGCATGCTTCCCTCGTTTCGACTCGCCGTCTGTCTTCGCCCGCATGCTCGACCAGCGCAGCGGCGGTCACTTCGCGATCCACCCCGCCGGGACCGTGCGCGCGGTCCGGCGCCGGTACCTCGACGACACCAACGTGCTCGTCACCACGTTCACGACCGAGGACGGCGTCGTCGAGCTCACCGACTGCATGCCCGTCGAGCCGCTCGATCCCCACGACCCCACCGCGGTCCGCTCGCACCACGCGATCCTGCGTCAGCTCCGCTGCACCGAGGGGACGGTCGACGTTCGCGTCGAGCTGCGGCCCCGCTTCGAGTACGGGCTGGTCGCGCCCCGCTTCACCGCGACGTCGCCGACGACGGCCGAGATGGTCGGCGGGTCGGCGGCGCTCTGGGCCCGATCCACGCACCCGCTCGAGCAGGAGGTCGAAGCGATCGGCGGCCACTGGCGGCTCGGAGCCGGGGAGGAGGCGTGGATCGAGGTGGCGTGGAGCTCCGCGCACGACCCGAATCCCGGTAGGACCGACGTCCCGTACGAGGTCGACCTGCCGTACCGCCTCGACCAGACGATCGACTACTGGCGCTCGTGGACGGCGCGCTGCCGCTACGAGGGCGACTGCAAGGAGGCAGTCCACCGATCGGCCCTCGTGCTCAAGGCGCTGACGTACGCGCCGACCGGGGCCGTGGTCGCGGCGGGCACGACCTCGCTGCCCGAGTGGGTGGGCGGCGCGCGCAACTGGGACTACCGGTTCACGTGGATCCGCGACGCCACGCTCACGCTCACGTCACTGTTCATCCTCGGGTACGACGCCGAGGCCGCCGCGTTCAAGCGGTGGCTCGAGCGCACCGGCGCCGGGCGACCCGAGGACCTGCAGATCATGTACGGCATCGGCGGCGAGCGGATGCTGCCCGAGCTCGAGCTCGACCACCTCGAGGGGCACCGCGACTCACGCCCTGTGCTCATCGGCAACGCGGCGGTGAAGCAGCAGCAGCTCGACTCGTACGGGCAGATCCTCGACGCCGCCTATCTGTACGGGAAGGCCGGCGGCGAGCTGAGCGAGTCGAACTGGACGTTCCTCGCCGGCCTCGCCGACGCCGTGGCGCGCGACTGGCGTCGACCTGACCACGGCATCTGGGAGATGCGCGACCGGCCGCGCCACTTCATCCACTCGAAGCTCAACTGCTGGGTGGCGCTCGACCGCGCGGTGCGCATCACGGAGGCGGCCGGGTTGCCCGGCGACATCGCGACGTGGTCACGCGAGCGGGAGAACCTGCGTACCTACCTACTGGAGGAGGGGGCACCCCACGGTTGGCTCCGCCAAGCCGCGGGTGTCGACGCCGCCGACGCATCGACGCTGCTCGCCGCCGCGCTCGGCTTCCTGCCCGCGGGGCACCCGGTGATGCAGGAGACGCTCGACGTCGTGCAGCGCGACCTCACGAGCGACGGGCTCGTCCACCGCTACCTCAGCCCCGACGGCCTCGAAGGCCGGGAGGGCGCGTTCCTGCTCTGCTCGTTCTGGCTGCTCGATTGCCTGATCCACGCGGGCCGGATCGACGAGGCCGAGAAGCTGCTCGAGCGGCTGCTCGGTCTGGCGAACGACGTCGGCCTGTTCGCCGAGGAGGTCAACACCACCACCGGCGAGCAGCTCGGGAACACGCCGCAGGCCTTCACGCACATGGCACTGGTCGCGTCGTGCGCCGACCTCGCCGCGGCGCGTCGGGGGCTCCTCCCCGACGACGACCGGCCCCACGCCTACGCCGAGCTCGCGGTCGACCGCCTCGTGGCTTCGCGCGGCGAGCTGCTCGACGAGTAGCCGACGCGTTACCCGAGTAGCTCGCCGAGCGCCCCCAACAACGCGGTCACGGAGCGGTCCCGGGCCGAGTTGCCCATGAGCCCGATGCGCCACGCCTTGCCGGCGAACTCGCCCAAGCCGCCGCCGACCTCGATGCCGTAGGTCTCGAGCAGGCCCTTGCGGAGCGCGGCGTCGTCGGCACCCTCGGGCAACCACGCCGTCGTGAGCTGCGGCAGGCGGTGGCCATCCTGCGCCGCGAGCCGGAAGCCGAGATCGGGGAGCTTCTCGTGCAGACGGGCGCCGACGCGTCGATGGCGCTCCCACGCGGCGTCGAGACCCTCGTCGAGGAGGACGCCCAGCCCCGCGTGCAATGAGTAGATCATCACGATCGGCGCGGTGTGGTGGTAGCGGCGCGTCGAGCCGCCGACGTACGCGCCGATCAGCCCGAGGTCGAGGTACCACGACTGCGGCGGATGCCGGCGGTTACGCAGTCGGTCGACGGCGCGTTCACTGAACGTCAGCGGCGCGAGCCCGGGCGGGACGCCCAGGCACTTCTGCGTGCCCGAGTAGCAGGCGTCGACGCGCCAGCCGTCGACCTCGACCGGGATGCCACCGAGCGACGTGACGGTGTCGACAACGAGCAGCGTGTCGGTGTCGGCGACGGCGGCGAGCGGCGCGACATCGTTCTCGACCCCCGTGGACGTCTCCGCTTGCACGACCGCGAGGAGACGCGCGTCGGGGTGCTCGCGCTGCGCGTCGATCAGGCGCTGCGGGTCGAGCGCGCGTCCCCACGACTCCTCGACGCGCACGACCTCGGCGCCGCACCGGCGGGCGACGTCGGCCATGCGCTCGCCGAACACGCCGTTGACGCCGACGATCGCAGTCTCGCCCGGCTCGAGCAGGTTGACGAAGCACGCCTCCATCCCGGCCGACCCGGTGCCGCTGATGGGGACCGTGAGGGCGTTCTTCGTGCGGAAGACGCGGCGGAGGCGCTCCATCGTCTCGTCGAGGAGCGCGATGAACTCGGGGTCGAGGTGCCCGAGGACGGGCCGGGTGAGCGCGGCGACAGCCTCGGGGTAGGGATTCGACGGCCCCGGTCCCAGCAGCAGACGCTCGCTGTGCGGCACGGGTGCACGCTAGCTCCGCGCAGTTGGCGCTGCGGGCGGCGTCTACTCCGGCGGCGGCGGGCACGGGATGCCGATCGTCCCCACGAGCCGGCACCAGGTCTCGCGCGCGACCTTCCACCGACCATCGCTCTGTACCGCATGGCCAGTGAAGGGGAATCGAGGAGCCGAGACGCCACCCGGGTACACGAGGACGAAATGCACCTCGGCTTCGTCCTCGCTGAGGATCCGCACGTACTCGACATACGCGTCGGCGCGCTGGTCCGGAGGGAGGCGATCCCGAATCAGCCGCAGCGTGGGACGTAGGTTCGAGCCCCCCTCGATGAGCTCCATGCGCTCGTCGTCGGGAGTGTCACCGCCGATGGCGGTCTCGAAGACGTGCTCGATCTCCTCCTCCACATCGCGGTTCGCGGTAGCCGGCCGCCTACGACGGATCCGGACCGACTTGGTGTGAGGCGCCGCGTCCGCGATCGCCTCGGCGACGTGGGCGACGCACGCGTCGCAGATGCACGCGTCTCGGGAGCGGACCAGATGTCGTACCGAGGTCTCACGGCGACCGCAGAAGGAGCAGCGCCGCGGCCCACCCGAGCCGAACGGTGACCAGGACCCCGACGTGAGCAGCTGAGCGGGGCCGACCGGTGGAGCGGGGATCGGATCCTGATCGTCATGCTCGTCGTCGGGCATACGACGATCGTACGAAGCGCGCGAGCCGGCTGCCCGTTGATTGGGTGCTTCTGGCACCGGGAGCGCGCTCGGCTAGGCAGCGACGAGCGGTGACCAGTCGACGAGGAGCACGCTCACTTCGCCTTGCGCATCCTCGCCGGCGACGAGGCCTCGGGCCACCTCGGCGGCGGCACGGGCGACGTGCGTGACCTCTTCGTCGGGGAGCCGGATCCCCTGCGCGGCCGCGATCTGCAGCACCATGTGGGTGACGGTCGACGCCGCGCGAGCGGCAACCCGCGTGCGGTGTGTGCGGCGAAGCACGCGGTCGATCGCCAGCGTGACGCGCCAGGCCTCGACTTCCTCGGCAGGAGAGTCCGAGTGGTGGACCAACGTCGCCGCGATCCGGTGCAAGTCCTCCGCCGTGAGGCGTTCGAGCGCCCGGGTGAACTCGGCGACATCCATCTCTCAGTATCTTCGGCGCGTTGACACGCAAAGTGACGGATTTCGCGGGCGCAATGACCCGCTCGTCACTTAACTGATGCTACGAACGAGCCCGTCCAGAATGTCCGCTTCGGACACGAGCATCTCGTCGAACCCGAACGTGCGCATGATCGTGACGAGCACGACGGCGCCGCCGACGATCACGTCCACCCGACCCGGATCGAGGCCCGGGTTTTCGCGCCGCACGTCGGCCGGCTCGGTGGCCAGCGTGCGGAAGACGTCCTCGGCGGCCGTTCGCGCGAGCCGGAAGTGGTGGATCTTGTCGCGGTCGTACTCGGTCAGCCCGAGCTCGATGGCCGCGACCGTGGTGATCGTGCCGGCCAGGCCGATGAGGGTGGCAGCCTCGCGCAGCGCCGGGATCTCGCGCTCCACGTCCGCGAGATACGCGCGCACGACCGAGACGGCCTGCGAGAGCTCCTCGGGCTCGGGCGGGTCGGACGGGAGGTACTGCTCCGTGATCCGCACGCATCCCGTGTCGACCGAGATGAGCCCCTCCGGCTCGTGCGTGCCGAAGACGAACTCGGTCGAGCCGCCGCCGATGTCGACGACGAGGTAGGGCGAGGGCTCGGTGAGCCCAGCGGTCGCGCCGAGGAACGAGAGCCGCGCCTCCTCCGGCCCGGGCAGCAGCTCGGGCTCGAAGCGGAGCACGTCGGTGGCGGGCTCGAAGAATTCGGCCCGGTTCTCGGCGTCGCGTGCGGCACTGGTCGCCGTCGCACGCGCTCGCTCGACGTCGAGCTCGTCGAGGGCGGCCCGGTACTCGCCCAGCACGTCGAGCGTGCGGGAGATGGCGTCGGGGCGTAGGCGACGCGACTCGTCGACGCCCTGACCCAAACGGGTGATACGCATCCGCCGGTCGCGCGGCTCGAGCTCGACGTTCTCGCCCGCGCCGTCGACGTCGGCGACGAGCAGCCGGACCGAGTTCGTGCCGATATCGATCGCGCCGAGACGACTGGTCACGACCGCTCCGTCGACGGCGCGCGCAAGCGCTCCTCGACCCAGCGGCCGACCGGGTCGTCCCCGCCGGCGAGGAAATACGCGTAGTGCGCGTGCAGGCACTTCACGCCGGTGCGCGTCCCGCCCACGCCGCCGTGGGGTCGAGGCCCGTCGTGATCGGCGGGCAGTGCCGCGTCCCGCTCCCGCGCGTAGACAGCGTGGGCGGTTGCCACCGAGTCGGCGTCGACGGCGCCCTCCGCCGCGCGCACGCCGCCGTCCGCCTCGAGCCGCGAGACCGCGAGCACGAGGTCCGGGTCGACGAGCCAGTACCGCGTCGGCATGGGCGTGCCGTCGTCGAGCAGGGGCGCGTTCCGGATGACCGCCGGCCGACCTTCGGTCGTGCGCACGACGACCTCGAACTCGGCCTGCGGCGGACGACCGAGCAGCTCGGTGAGCTCGGCGACGTCCGCTTCCGTCGGTGGCATCGACCTCCTTTGTCGCTCTCTTCGGCGCCGCCGCCCGAGTGTACGGACACGCCGTCCGTACACTCTCTCCCGTGGTGGGCAGCGGGATCCCGGACGGCTTCCTCACCGGGGACGAGTGGCACACGCTCGAGGCCGCGGGCCGGCACCGTCGCTTCCGGGCCCGGCAGCGCCTGTTCCGCGAAGGCGAGCCCGGCGACCACGTGCTCGCCATCGTCAACGGACGGGTCAAAGTGTCGGTCCAGACCCGGCAGGGGCGCGAGATTCTCCTTGCCGTCAAGGAACCGGGCGAACTCGTCGGTGAGCTCTCCGTCATCGACGGGCGCCCCCGCTCCGCCACCGCGATCGCGCTCGAGCCGGTCGAGGCGTTGGTGGTGAGGGCGCCCGCGTTCGTCGAGTTCGTCGAGGGTCATCCCCGCATCGCGGTTCGGCTCCTGCGGATGCTCGCGGCCCAGATCCGTGACGCCGACCGCCGGTCGGTCGATCGCGACGCCGGCGACATCACGTGCCGGGTCGCCCGCCGCCTCGTCGACCTCGCCGAGCGGCTCGGCGAGCACCGCGGCTCGGGCCTCGAGATCACGCTCACCCTCAGCCAGGACGACCTCGCCGCCTGGGTGGGAGCGACGCGCGAGGCGACGAGCCGGGCGCTGGGTCGGCTTCGAGCCGAAGGCTGGCTCACCACGGCGCGCCAGCGCATCGTGCTCACGGACCTCCCGGCGCTGCGGCGGCGCGCGCGCGAGCCCGCGTAGACGGCGGCTTGCCGACCGTCGGAGCAGGAGCCGGCGCTTGCGATCGCGCCGAAGAGACCGACCTTGAGGCGCTGCGTGACCGACGTCACCGCTGCTCCGTGACCGCGGTCATGGGCAGGCGCCGCCCGATGACCGAGGGTGCAGGCAGACAACCCCACGGAGCTCGGGAGGAACGGATGCGGAACGCGGACGACGGGAAGATTCGCCGGCTGGGCGAGGTGGCACTGTTCCGGCACTGCTCCCCCACGGAGCTCGCCCTCCTGGCCGGGATCACCGACCAGGCCGTCCTCGAGACCGGGCAGGTCCTCTGCCGGCAGGGCGAGGTGGCGACCGCCGCGTACGTCATCGACGACGGCGAGGCGAACGTGAAGATCGGCAACGAGGTCATCGGCGCGGTGGGTGGTGGCGAGAGCGTCGGCGAGATGGGGCTGCTCGACTACCGGCCGCGATCGGCGACGGTCGTGGCCCGCACGCCGATGAAGGTCTACGTCATCGACGCCCGCCGCTTCGAGAGTGTGCTCGAGGACGCGCCGACGCTCGCGCGCAACCTGCTGCGCGAGCTGACGGGGCGCATTCGGGGTCTCGACCAGGCCCGCGCCGCGGAAACCGCCGCCTAACCGCCTAGATCAGGGTTTCGCGGCAGGGCTCGTCGTCGCCGGCGCCGACGTGGTCGGCGCCGGTGGCGACGTGGTCGACGGCGGCACGACGACGTACGGATGCTCGCCGGGGAAGACGAAGCCGTACTGCTCGCGGGCCATCCGCTCGACCTCGGCGTCGTTCTGGAGACGCCGTGTCTCCTGTTCGAGCTTGCGGCTCTGCTGGTTCAGCAGGTCGAGGGTCTGCCGTTGCTTCTCGGTCTGCTGCCGCTGTGCCAGCAGCGTGCGGGCAGGGAAGACGAACACGAACAGCAGGGCGATGATCAGCATCGCGCCCAACAGCACCCGCACCAGGATGCGACGCCGCCGGCGCAGCGCAGCCGGAGTCATTTGGCGCGGCGCGGTGTGGCGGGTGCGGGTGGTTTTCGCGTGCGTGGTGCGGCGCCGGTCAGCCACGACGGCCTCCCCGAGCGAGGGCATTCCCGCCGAGGTAGCGGGCGGCGCCGTCGAGGTCGTCCTCGATCCGCACGAGCTGGTTGTACTTGGCGACGCGGTCGCTGCGAGCCGGCGCTCCCGCCTTGAGCTGGCCGCAGTTCGTCGCGACTGCCAGGTCGGCGATCGTCGTGTCCTCCGTCTCGCCGCTGCGATGCGACATCACCGAGGTGTAGCCGTGGCGCGCCGCCAGCAGGATCGTGTCGAGCGTCTCGGACAGCGTGCCGATCTGGTTGACCTTGATCAGGATCGAGTTGGCAGCGCCGGCATCAATCCCGCGCTGCAGCCGCTCAGGGTTGGTGACGAACACGTCGTCGCCGACCAGTTGCACCCGATCGCCGATGCGCTGCGTGAGGAGTGCCCAGCCGTCCCAGTCGTCCTCGGCCATGCCGTCCTCGATCGACACGATCGGGTAGCGGTCCACGAGCGCAGCCAGCCAGTCGACCCACTCCGCCGGCGTGTAGGACGCGCCTTCGCGGTTGAGCGCGTAGCGGCCGTCGGTGAAGAACTCCGTGGCGGCGGGATCGAGCGCGATCGCGAGCTCGTCGCCGGGGCGGTACCCG